>CALRTD020000301.1:0-5983 GCA_943371015.1 Synechococcus sp. UW140
AGATTGGTAATTATTCGTCGGTTGTTTTTTTAGCGGCTTTCTTGGCCGGAGCTTTTTTCTCGCCATCAGCTTTTTTGGCTGCGGGCTTCTTAGCTGCTTTTTTCGGTTTTTCTTCCACAACTTCTTCAGCTGCTTCGGTTACCGGTGTGTTCCAAACTTTCTTGGCGGGCTTGTTGCGTGAACGCTCTTTCAGCGTCAGGATTGAAGCGGCTTCGAGTTTGGCATCAGCATCACTGAGTTTTTCACCTTTGCCGAGAACGGCTTGGATGAGAAGCTCTGTAAGTTGCTGACGGTGACCGTTCATTTTCTGATAGCCTTTGCGGCGTTTCTTCTTGAAAACGATCACTTTATCACCTTTCAGGTGAGAGATAACTTTGGCAGCAACGCGGGCACCGTCAATAACGGGTGAACCTACGGTGATCTTGCCACTGTTGTCGATCAGAAGGACCTTGTCGAGTTCGATGCTGGCACCTTCGTTAGCCTCCAGGCGGTGCACAAAAACTCGCTGTTTCTGTGACACTTTGTATTGAAGCCCGGCTATTTCTACGATAGCGTACATGTGAATGAATTTTTAGTTTTTCCCGAATCGGGAGGGCAAAGGTAAGTAAATATTCATAATTCAATAGCTTTCAGCCGGGTTTTGAGATATTTTTTGGCAATCCGGCCTCAAAAGGCTTTTTCCCTCCACCACAAACTACTGACTATCATCAAATTATGAAATTCGCGCCAAAATAGCCTGCTCTACTTCATCAGAATCCCAACGCTGTTCAATGTCAGGAATTGCAGCCATTACGTCCTGCATAATTGCATCCTGCCGCTGACCTTCGCGCAGCGCTGTCGAATAGCGAATATGCGGACTGTACGTAACCATTGAATAAAGCGGAATCCATTTATCGGGGTATTTACTGCTGAAACGCGCTTCAATCTTCTTTTGAAGCAGGAACTTTGGATCAGCCGTTTTGTCGCGCATCTCAATAAAATTGGCTAACGCCAGATCGGCAACAGCATCACCATCAGGCTTTCTGAGGTGATTGTATTCTTCCAAAATTGCCGGCCAGTTTTCAGAATGCTTGTCAATAAGCTCGTTCAGCACAACGCAGTCTTCAAACCCGCAATTCATGCCTTGCCCGTAAAACGGCACAATGGCGTGTGCCGCATCTCCAATCAGTGCAAGCCGATCGCCAAATGTCCACGGACTGCATTTTACAGTGACCAGCGATGAAGTTGGATTCGCAAAATAATCATCCAGCAGCGTAGGCATCAGCGGCACGGCATCCGGGAAAACACGTTCAAAAAATGTTTGTACATCATCACGTGTTTTCAATGCGGCAAACGATTCTTCTCCTTCAAACGGGAAGAACAGTGTGCAAGTGAATGATCCGTCGGGATTGGGCAGCGCAATCATCATGTAATTTTTGCGCGGCCAGATGTGCAGTGCGTTTTTTTCTAATAAAAACTCGCCATTTGCTCCTCCGGGAATGTTCAGTTCTTTGTACCCGTGTTCGATGTAAAACTGACGGTATTCGAAACGGTCGTTGTTCAGCATCATATTTAAACGTGCTGCTGAAAAAGCACCATCGGAACCAAAAATCAGATCCGAAGTCTGAGTTGTTTCAGCACCTGTATCGGTATCCTTAAAAGTGCTGATGCCTTTTTTCAGATCAACTTTTTCGCAGGCTTTGGTAAAATGCAGCTTTACGTTTGGCTGTTCCTCGGCCAAGTCCATGAGGCGCATATTTATTCCTCCGCGAGATACCGACCAGATCGCTTGTCCGTCTTTCCCGTATTGCTGAAACACCTGCGAACCGTCAAGGTTATGAATTTGCCGCCCGTACATCGGAATTCCGATTTTACGAATTTCATCGGCAATCCCCACACCTTCTAAGCCACGCCAGCCGCGGTCGCTGAGGGCGAGATTAATAGAGCGGCCTGCATAAGCACCACCGGCGCGCATATCGGCACGGCGTTCAAACACATCAACTTTGTAGCCGCGCTTCGCGAGGTAAATAGAAAGGAGCGAACCTACAAGGCCGGCACCAATTACTGTGGCTGATTTTTGTTCTGACATACTTCTTCAGTTTTGCAAAGCGCGGTTAAGAATCTCCCCAAACCGCCACACATCTTCAAACGAATTATAAAGCGGCACCGGAGCTGTGCGTATCACATTCGGCTCGCGCCAGTCGGCAATAACGCCGTTTGCGGTGAGCTGGTCAAACAGTTTGCGGCCATGGCCGTGAGCGACAATGCTCAACTGACAGCCGCGCTCTGCTTTATTGCGCGGGGTAATGATTTCGAGGCAATTGTTGTGTGCCGCGCTCACTGTATCTATAATGTATTCGAGATAGCCGGTGAGTTGTTCTGTTTTGGCGCAGAGTGCCGGCATTCCGGCTTCGGCAAAAATTTCAAGTGCGGCTTTGTGGGCAGCCATTGAGAAAACGGGCGCATTGCTGAGCTGCCAGCCTTCGGCACCGGGAATGGGCACAAAGCCTTTCTCCATTTTAAACCGGCTCGATTTATCGTGCCCCCACCAGCCGGCCAAACGCGGCAAATTGCTGTTGGCATGGCGTTCGTGTACAAAGGCTCCGGCTACACTGCCGGGGCCGCTGTTTAAGTATTTGTAGCTGCACCACGCAGCAAAATCAACATTCCATTCGTGCAGTTTCAGGTGCAGGTTTCCGGCAGCATGCGCCAGATCCCAGCCTGCGTAAGCTCCTGTTTTATGCGCGGCGGCGGTAATTACTGCCATATCAAATACCTGACCGCTATAATAGTTTACACCGCCAATCATGACCAATGCAAGTGTTTCGCCTGCATTTTCTATGGCTGCAATTACATCTTCGGTGCGGATGGTGTGTTCGCCTTCGCGCGGCGCAACTTCAACAATTGCATCTTCCGGCTCATAGCCATGCCAGCGCACCTGCGTTTCAAGCGCATACTGGTCAGACGGAAATGCTTTTTGTTCGCACACAATTTTGTAGCGCAAACCGCGCGGGCGGTAAAACGAAGCCATCAAAAAATGCAGGTTGGAAGTAAGCTGGTTCATTACCACTACTTCAATGGGTTTGGCACCTACAATTTCTGCGGTGTGCGCTGTAAGCAGTTCATGATACGAAAACCACGGATTGCGCGCCTCAAAATGGCCTTCTACACCAAATTTTGCCCAATCATCAAGCTCCTGCAAAATTGCATCGCGGGTTGTGCGCGGCTGCAATCCAAGCGAATTACCGGTGAAATAAACAGCATCCCGGCCACCGTGCTGCGGGAGAAGAAATTTTGAACGAAACAGTTTCAGCGGATCAGCCGCATCCATCTGTTGAGCAAAGGCAAGCGAGTTTTCGTAATTCATAGTTTCAAAACGAAGCGTAAAAATACGGATGTCTGGTATATGACAACTGACATTCATCAGTAAAGAAGTTGGTGGTTGATTGGGGGCGAACCTGAAGTGTTCTGAAAAACCACCTGCTCCTGTCCTTCTAATCCCCGCAGATTTTGCGGGGAAAGCGTGCGGCCAGGGCCAGAAATTCAATTCACCTGCTCATTAAAATTAAAGCCAGCGGAGATTGGCATTAAAGCCGCTGCAAAGCAGTTACAGATCGTGGTTAGTCGTTACCTTTGCAGCCTATGAATACAAAGCGCTCACAGGAACTTTTCGAAACAGCAAAAAATTATTTTCCCGGCGGTGTAAACTCACCGGTTCGTGCTTTCCGCTCGGTTGGCGGCACACCGTTGTTTATCCGCAAAGGCAACGGTTCGCACATTTGGGATGCCGACGGAAACGAGTTTATCGACTACTGCTGTTCCTGGGGCCCGCTTATTCTGGGGCATGCCAATGCTTCTGTTGTAAAAGCTGTTCAGGACACAGTGGCCGACGGCAGTTCGTTTGGCGCACCAACAGAATTAGAAAATCAATTGGCCGAACTCATACTGAGCTTTAACAAGTACATCGAAAAAATTCGCTTTGTAAGTTCGGGCACAGAGGCTGTAATGAGTGCCATCCGCCTTGCCCGTGGCTACACAGGCCGTACCAAAATTCTGAAGTTCGAAGGTTGCTATCACGGCCACAGCGATTCGCTGCTGGTAAAAGCCGGTTCAGGCCTGGTAACATTTGGCAATACTTCATCGGCCGGTGTTCCCGAAGCTTTTGTAAACGAAACCATTGTTGTTCCGCTCAACAACGAAGCAGCCGTGCGCGAAGCATTTGCACAATTCGGCAACCAAATTGCAGCCGTAATTATTGAACCGGTTCCGGCCAACAATGGTTTGCTGCTGCAGGAAAAATCATACCTCGAATTCCTTCGCACCATTACAAAAGAGCACGGCAGTCTCCTCATTTTCGACGAAGTAATTTCCGGCTTCCGGGTTTGCTTTTGCGGCGCAGCGGGCTACTACACTATTCAGCCCGATATTATCACTTACGGCAAAATTCTTGGCGGCGGCTTGCCGGTTGGCGCTTACGGCGCCAGCCGCGAGATCATGAGCCGCATTTCACCCGAGGGCGATGTGTATCAGGCAGGAACGCTTTCGGGAAATCCGGTGGCTATGAGTGCAGGACTTGCTCAGCTTACGGCTTGTCTGGCTCCCGGTTTTTATGATGAGCTTGCTGCAAAAGCTGGTCGGCTTACAAACGGTATCCGGGCGCATGCAACAGCCAAAGGCTATACAGTAAAGCTCTGGCAAATTGGCTCCATTTTCTGGATTGCTTTTACAGAGCTGGAGCACATTCGCACAGCCGAAGAAATTGACCCGCAAAGCATGCAGATTTTCCGCCGCATGTATCATGCCCTGCTGGAGCGCGGCATTTATCTCGGCCCTTCGGGCTACGAAGTAGGTTTCGTTTCTGCGGCGCATTCGGATGCAGATATTGACCGCACAATTACCGCATTTTCAGAAGCGCTTGATATCGCTTTTGCTAGTGCATAAAACGAGACGCCAGCCATACAGCAAACCAAAGCACAAGTAATAAACCATCAGTAAGCAACGAATAATAATATTCGGGTCGCTTTGGTGTGGCCATACCAATAATAATTGCAGTAGGTACACAAACTAAAGCAATCATCAGAAATTCCATTCTCAGGTGTTGCAGATTAATCATTCCTGCCATGCTAATTCCCACAATTGGCACAAGAAGCAGCATAGCAACTATACGAGCGCGCCTAATCCCAAGCACAACCGGAAGCGATTTTACTTTTGCTCCGTCAATCAAATAATCTCTGATATCAAAAGGAATAGTAATCGCATATATATATACGATTACTATTATCAGCCAACTGATCGCAGTTTCGGACTTTGACAGAAAAGTTGTAGTATCTTCGACTCCAACCAAGCATTCAACTTGATACGGAATAACTGTGTAAGGCCAGATAACAGTAACAATTCCCCAAACCAGTGCAACGAGCATAACTTTTATTCGGGGTAAGTCACGCAATCGTTTCCATCGTGGGCGTGCCGGAATAATCGGAAGCGCATAGCCTATCGAAATTACACCTGCCACAATACACGACAAATAAAAATGAATTGCATTTTCAGAAAAATTGAACGAAAAATCCGATCCTTCTGAAACTTCATTTTCAATAATAACAAACGATAGAATCACAGAGACTGCCCCCACTAAAAATGCTGCAATTGTGAGCAAAGTCATTGGAATACGCATATGGGTTACCCAAGCATGCCGCACTGTAGTTTGGCGTTCAACATCGCTTAATTTCCACGATGCATACACGCGTTGAATGTTGTAGAGACAGAAGGTTGCACAAAAAATAAAAACAGCCAGCCAACAAGTGATGTGTCCGAAGCCAAGCAACATAAAAGTAATATCGCCAAGTGCCACAGCACCCAGCGATATATGAAAATTGCCGTAAACATAGAAAGCAAGAAGGGCTTTCAGAAAACGGCTCATGGAGTGAAGTTGTTTTTATTTGACAGCCGATAGAACGGCGAAACCAGCTACAAAACCAATTCCTCCCGCAGCAAGCGTTCTCAGTGT
>CALRTD020000302.1:0-5982 GCA_943371015.1 Synechococcus sp. UW140
CATTACTGGACGCAAAACGGACAATTTGTGGCAAGTCCGCGCCTCCAGCTTTCATGGACGCCGCACTGGAAAACCGATATTGTGTTTAAAGCAGCAGGCGGTATCTACAATCAGCCTCCATTTTACCGCGAGCTGCGTAACTACAATGGTGCGCTTAACCGCAATGTTCAGGCACAGCAATCGGTACATGCTCTGGTTGGTGCTGATCTGGCTTTTAAAAGCTGGGGACGACCGTTCCGCTTTATTGCAGAAACCTACTACAAGTATCTTGATAATCTTGTGCCGTACGATATGGTGGATGTTCGCCTGCGTTATTACGGCGAAAACCTTGCCTATGGTTATGCCTACGGCATTGACCTGAAGCTGAACGGCGAATTTGTGCGCGGTACCGAATCGTGGGTAAACCTTTCGCTGCTCAGAACGCGCGAAAACCTGTACAACGACTTCTACAACATTTATCTCAACAGCGACGGAGATACCATTGTACCCGGCTTTACACTGAACAATGTTCCCACCGACTCTATTCGCGTTGAACCCGGTTTTATTCCGCGCCCAACCGATCAGATGTTAACCTTTTCGCTCTACTTCCAGGACTATTTGCCCAAGGTTCCCGACTGCAAAATGAATATCGGATTGATTCTTGGCACAGGTTTGCCTTTTGGTCCGCCAACGCGCGAACGCTACAAAGCTGTTTTCCGCTATCCGCCCTATCGCCGGGTTGATTTGGGCTTCTCGTATCAGATTATCAAAGAAAGTAAGCCGCTCAAAGCAAGCAATCCGTTCCGACACATCAAATCGCTCTGGGCCGGCCTTGAAGTTTATAATCTCCTGCAGGTTAATAATACGGTGTCTTATTTTTGGGTGAAAGATGTTACCGGCAGAAGCTACGCCGTTCCCAACTACCTTACTGCACGTCAAATCAGTTTGCGGATGATTATGCACTTTTAATCACGTGTAACAATTGCTGTACCTGATCTGAATATTGGGTAACTCATGATTCGCCAAATGAAACAAGCATTTATTCCATTCATTATCTTTTTATTTAGTTCAGCGTGTTCCAATTCTGCAACAGAAACCTCTGCAAATACAGATTCATCAGCAATCCAAAGCCCGGCAGTTACACCTGCAGCTGGAAACGAAATTCAAATTACTGCAGATCTGCCTTTCGGATATAAGGAGTTAATCAATTTCAGCTATCCGAAACGTTGGGAAGGTGATATGGAAAACTATGGGCATCTGAAACAACCCGATGGAAAAGAGTTTGAGAATATTGGGGAATATTTTAATGAAATTCATAGTCGTAAAACACAAAAAAACAAACCCGAAATTCTTGAACTAACCCATTTAAAACTGGGAACTGATTTTCCGGATATAATTTACGTTGATACACTAACTCAACAAAAAATCGATAGCTTAAAATACAGATTGCCCGATATTGGAAAATATCAATGCTATTACTTTTTTGAAAGCAGTAAAAAGATTTACGGAGATTATGGAGTGCTGTTGTTACTTGATCCAAACACAAAGACAGGTAAGACAATAAACATTTATTACATGGTTGGGGGAGAACAAAGTGTCAGCTACAGGTATTTCTATATTGATGGCACTACAATAAAAATATATGAAGGCGCATATTACGATGACGGATGCAGTTTGAATGCGTGTTTTCAAGTGACCATAGAGTCCAGCGGGCAAGTGAAAATCGACGATATAAGGCAACGTTAGTGGTTGCATTCAAGAAGTGTTAGTACATTTATTAAACACTGATTTCTTCACCTGCACACCTACATGTGCAAACAACTACGCCACATCCTTTTTAAACTGTTTTATTTGCTGCAATTCATGTGCATTTTCAATTTCAGCTTGTTCCCAATCATAATCTGCCTGAAGACCTAACCAGCACTTAGGGGTATTCCCCAAATATTTTGCAAGACGTAAAGCAGTATCAGCAGTTACTCCTCTTTTTTGGTGAATGATTTATGAAATTCGGGGCTGAGGAACACCAATTTCTTTAGAAAGTTTGTACGCTGATATTTCCAACGGCACAAAAAACTCTTCTTCAAGAATTTCGCCGGGATGACTATTTTTAAGTCGTTTCATTTTTAGTTTTTTTTAGTTGAGTAATTATTTATCAGTGGTAATCAGTAAGCTCTGCATTCCACGCATGACCATCCTGCTATTGAAAGGTTATTCGCCATTGGCTGTTTACGCTTATTAAACAATAGCCAGATAAATTCCCTGTCAGCTTTTCAAGTTTATTTGACGAAGGAATTAAAAGATCTTTTAAATCAGGAGAGTTATTCAGCATTCTTAACTTTCTTCGTGCTATCTCTTACCGTTCAATTGAAAATTCGTTTACTCGCTCCCCCTCGTAAATTTTCTTCGTGCGTTTATGTTGAAATGATTGAATCATGATATCGGCGAGCATTACTAACATTAAAGACAAGTATTTTTTAGTTATTGTTCGTTAACGATTTTTTTCAGCAAAGCTCAAATTTGGTTAGTTACTGAATAGCTTGTACTTTCGCTGCATTCAAAAAAGCTATAGTGGCCGCACGAGCTGTTCTTCCTGCCGAACCGGTACTCGTTGATCTCCTGAAAAAGCGGGATGAATCGGGGCTGCGCTTGCTTTACGATTACTATTCCTCGGCTTTGTATGGTGTTATTTTCAGGATCGTGCCCGATCAGGAAACAGCCGAAGATTTGCTCCAGGATGCATTTGTTAAAATCTGGAAAAACATAGACAGTTACGATGCAACTAAAGGCCGTCTTTACACCTGGCTGCTGAATATTGCCCGAAACACAGCCATTGATGCAACCCGCTCAAAAGCATATCGTGAAAACGGGCAAATCCAATCTATTGACAACAACGTATATCAGGTTGACAAAAGACATCAGCATATAACTGGTGTTGACCATATCGGGCTTGGGAAAGTGCTTGACCAATTGAAGCCGGAGCAGCGTCAGCTTATCGATCTGCTTTACTTCGGAGGTTACACACAATCGGAAGTAGCCGAAGAACTGTCGATGCCGCTTGGCACAGTAAAAACAAGAGTTAAAGCAGCTATGACCCGGCTGCGTCAATTATTAAAAGGAGAATGAGTGCTCAGGAATTCATAGAATCAGGTTTGCTGCACGTATATGTGCTTGGTGCCGCCACTGCCGACGAAAGCCGGGAAGTGGAGCTCATGGCAGAGCAATGGCCTGAAGTGAAAGCTGAACTCGAACGGCTTCAGCTTGAAACCGAAGCTTATGCAGGCATGCACAGTTTTCAGCCCCGTGCAGCACTTCGTGATCAACTCATTGCACACGTTCTGGAGCAGGAACTTCCCGCGCAGCGGAGTTCGGATGCCGGTCGCGTTATTCCGCTCCAAACAGCCGCACAACCGGCACGCACCTGGAGAGCCGCCGCTGTAGTTGCTGGCATCCTGCTCATCGGCAGTGCAGCATTTAACATTATTACTTACAGCAATCTCCGCGATGCCGACCAACGAATTGCTTCGCTGGAGTCTGAAAAAACAGCGTTTGCATTTCAAACAAAATTGAATCAAACCCGCTACGATTCGCTCAATAACGTTTACACAGCTTATTACCAGCAGCATCAGGCAACAATAACTGAACTTTCTACGCTTTATCATCCTACAGTTATTGCGGTTAAAACAAAAGACAGCACCAATCAGGCTGTTTTGTTTTGGTGCAACCGCTCCAAAACAGTTTGCATTGATCCCGGCACATTGCCTAACCCGGATGCCAGTAAACAATACCAGCTTTGGGCAATTGTTAACGGAAAGCCTGTGGATGTTGGCGTATTTGATGCTGCACCTGCCAACAAGCTTCAATTGCTCAAAATTATACCCGACGCGCAAGCCTTTGCTATCACTGTTGAAAAACACGGCGGTGTGCCTGCTCCCGAAGGCCCGATGGTGGCTATCACTTCCCTTTGAGCCCCGGTTAACCGTCCGAAACTGCCATCTGTAAAGTCAGTTTCCCATTTGCCGGAAATCTCGTTTTTTTAGCCCGGAAATTCATTAAGTTTGTGCGTCACATTTTAAGTTGTGGCTTTTTGTAATTATGAAGAAAATCCTCTTGTTCTGTTTCGCCATTCCGGCTCTCTTCTGGACCTGCAGTACCGAAGTAGATCTGCTTGAAGACTACAAAGAAATTCCGGTTGTGTATTGCTTGCTCGATCAGTCGCAGCCCAAACAATATGTGCGCATCCAGAAAGCTTTCCTCGGGCCGGATAACGCCCTTACCATGGCGCAGGAGATGGATTCCATTTTTTACACCAGCCAGCTTAACGTTACCATTGAAGAGTACAACGGCAACAGTTTAACCAACTCCTGGCCGCTTCAGCCTGATACCGTTCCCTACCGCGATGCCGGTATTTTCTACTCAGGCAGCTATGTAATTTACTCGCTGAATACAACTTCAGGGATGCTCAATTCTAACCGTTCTTACAAACTCCGCGTACGGTTTGCTTCTGACCCGAACAAAGAAGCATTCAGCACCACAGTTATCGTAAGAAACTTCACGTTCACATCCATCACATCTTCTGCTTCTACCGTTCAGATTGTGAAAGTAAATCAGAACTCACGCGTAAACGTAAGCTGGAATTCATCTACAACCGGCAATTTCTACCAGGCTGCCCTCCGCTTCCATTACCGTGAAACTGATGCTTCTGGTAACACTACACTGAAATCAACACCCGAGTGGGTTTTCGCTTCGGTAGAACAATCGCCGGGCGCTTCTACTCCGCTTTCTGCAGCGTATGATCCTGATGCGTTCTACCGCTTTCTGGTGCAAGCAATTCCCGATGATCCGAATGTGGTTTCACGTACAGGCGATTCCATTTCCTACACCGTTTATGCAGCCGGCGAAGATCTGTACACCTTCATGCGTGTAAACAGCCCTTCTACTTCAATTGTGCAGGAACGCCCTACGTACACCAATATCATGACCAACGATCCCGAAACTCCAACAGCAATCGGAATCTTTTCGGCACGAACACGTATCACAAAGCGTAACATTCAGCTTACCCAGCTTACACAAGACACACTCTCACGCGGCTATATCTCGTGCGGTCTGAAGTTTAAAGACCGAAACGGAGCTGTGCTGGGCTGCCAGTAAATACAGCTTAGTTTCGGGCTGACAAGCATCGCCCCGTCTGATCAGAAATGTCAGACGGGGCGATGTTTTTAAGGCGTTCTGCGTCATTTTGTCAGTAAAAACTTCCGCTAAAATGGGGATTCTGCCAAAAAACACTTTTTCAGTGAGATGGCACAGGAATTGACTCTAGCCAGAACAAATAGTTTAATTAACAGCACCTTTAAAACATTAACCATTTTAAGTCATGGGCAAAATTATTGGTATTGACCTGGGCACCACCAACTCGTGTGTGGCTGTAATGGAAGGCAATGAACCTGTTGTTATCGCTAACAACGAAGGCCGCCGCACCACCCCGTCAATCGTAGCATTTATTGATAACGGTGAGCGCAAAGTAGGTGATCCTGCAAAACGTCAGGCCATCACCAATCCGCGCAAAACCATTTATTCTATCAAGCGCTTTATGGGTCACTTGTTTAATGAAGTGACCGTAGAAACCGGACGTGTTCCCTATTCAGTAGTTAAAGGCGATAACAACACCCCGCGTGTTGAAATCGACGACCGCAAATACACTCCTCAAGAAATTTCGGCTATGATTCTTCAGAAGATGAAGAAAACTGCCGAAGATTACCTCGGAACAGAAGTAACTGAAGCTGTTATTACCGTTCCCGCTTACTTTAACGACGCACAACGTCAGGCTACCAAAGAAGCCGGTGAAATTGCCGGTCTCAAAGTTCGCCGTATCATTAACGAACCTACTGCCGCTGCTCTGGCTTACGGCCTCGACAAGAAAAACACCGACATGAAAATTGTTGTGTTCGACTGCGGTGGCGGTACACACGACGTTTCGGTTCTCGAACTTGGCGACGGAGTATTTGA
>CALRTD020000303.1:0-5970 GCA_943371015.1 Synechococcus sp. UW140
GCTATGGATACTTTACCGAGACTCATACCACTTCAATTAGACAACTGTCCCTGAATTTAAGACAAATTTCTCAAGCATTGAAATGCCACGACCTGATTTTTCAACAATTCTGTATCAATTCCCGGCATTCTGCAACAGTAAAATATCCGAAATCACTCAGCTATTACTTAACCCAAATTTTTCGGTAGCCATTTCCTCAACCGCTTTGCCGATAGCCAGGCAAGCCGTGGCAGCCGGCGAAGGTGCATTCAGAACGTGAATAGCATTGCCCTGCGATTCGATTTTGAAATCATCAATCATATTGCCTTCGGGCGATAGTGCCATGGCACGAACGCCGCAGCGGCTGGCAATGATATCATCCGATTCAAGTGAGGGAATAAGCGTTTGCAGACGTTTCAGGAAATAAGCTTTTGAAAATGCGCCGCGGTATTCGTCGAGGCCAAATTTCCAATGCTTGGCAAAAAACTTCCAGGTGCCGCCAAAACCAAAAGCCTGAGCTGTATCGCGCATGCTGAATGAGGTTTTGCCGTAGCCTTCGCGTTTAAACACAAACACCGCGTTGGGCCCGCATTCCACACCGCCGTGAATCATGCGGGTAAAATGCACCCCGAGAAACGGGAACTGCGGATTCGGCACCGGATATACCAGATTCCGCACCTTGCTCATGCCTTTCTCCGTTAAATCGTAATAATCGCCGCGGAAACCTACAATGGCGGCATCGCTTTTCTGGCCTTCTTTTTTGGCGATGCGGTCGCTCTGCAAACCGGCGCAGGTTACTACAAACCGGGCATTTATTGTGCCTCGGTTAGTAATCACATCGGTGCTGCCGTTGAGGTGAATAAAGTTGGTGGCCTCTGTACTGAGCAATACTTTGCTGCCGGTAAATTTTTGTTCCAGCAGTTCGCCCAGCTTGCGGGTTACGCCGGGGAAGTCAATGATTCCGGTACAGCCCACTCTGATGCCCGCTATAGCTTTTACATGCGGTTCAATTTCGCTGACTTGTTCGCCGGTAATAATTTCGATGTCTTCAACGCCGTTGGCCTGACCATTGGCAAACACTTTGTGCATGTGTGCCAGCTCGCTTTCTTTCACAGCGGCAATTACTTTTCCGCAGATATCATGTGCAATGTTGTGCTCCTTGGCAAAAGCTACAAGCTCACGGCGGCCGTCAACACAATTTTTTGCTTTGTACGACCCCGGCTTGTAGTAGATGCCGGAGTGAATTACGCCCGAGTTGCGGCCGGTCTGGTGCGGTGCCAGACGATCTTCTTTTTCAAGAACGGCTACTTTCAGGTGCGGATGACGCACGTTTATTTTATACGCCACGGCAAGACCTACGCAGCCTCCGCCAACAACTACCACGTCAAACGATTGCTTTTCTGTGCTCACTGGTTATGAAGATTTGCGGGCAAAGATACGTTGCTTTTGTTTTGAAAAGGGCTGACATTTCGCTGACATGCTTAGCACCGAAACACTTAACTTTGTCGCCATGAATCTTCAGAATGATCTACTGCTCCGCGCTGCACGCGGCGAAAATACCGAGAGAACCCCTGTTTGGCTGATGCGTCAGGCCGGACGTGTATTGCCCGAATACCGTGAAGTACGTGCAAAAATGGGTGGTTTCAAAGAATTGGTGAAAACACCGGAATTTGCCTGTGAAGTTACCGTTCAGCCAGTTGATATTCTGGGTGTGGATGCCGCCATCATTTTTTCTGATATTCTGGTTATTCCCGAAGCAATGGGTTTACCCTACCAAATGGTAGAAAGTCGCGGCCCCTGGTTCGAGAAAACGATCAAAAGCGCGGCCGATGTAGAAGCGCTGCGCGTGGCCGACGGAGTTGATGATCTTTCGTATGTATGTGATGCGCTGCGGCTTACCAAGGCTGCGCTCGGCGGTCGGGTGCCGCTTATCGGATTTGCCGGTGCGCCGTGGACGATTCTTGCCTACATGGTGGAAGGCGGCGGCTCAAAAACATTCTCAAAAGCAAAACGCTTTTTATATACAGAGCCGCAAACGGCTCATCTCTTGCTCGAAAAAATCACACAAAGCACCATTCATTACCTCAAAGCGCAGGTAGCCGCCGGTGCCGATCTGGTTCAGCTTTTCGATTCTTGGGCGGGCATTCTCTCGCCGGCGCAGTACCGTGAGTTTGCATTGCCCTACATTGCCCGCATTTGCGATGAGCTGCAGCCATTAGTGCCCGTTACCGTTTTTGCCAAAGACGCGCACTTCATCCGCCGCGAACTCGGACAACTGAAAAGCTGCAACACCGTTGGTCTCGACTGGACAATGGACGCAACCGAATCGCGCGAAATTATTGGAGCTGATAAAACCCTGCAGGGCAATATGGATCCGTGTTTGCTTTATGCCGATTATGCGACCATTAAAAAAGAAGCGCATAACATGCTCCGTCAGTTTGGGCAGCACAGGCATATTGCCAATCTCGGTCACGGACTTTATCCGGATTTGGAGAAAGATAAAGTTCGTTGTTTTGTAGATGCGGTGAAAGAGTTTGTGTGGTAAGGCTTACCCCAACTTCACCATCTCAATTCCATACATCATCGGCAATTTATCGCCCATGCCTTTGATGCGCCAGAAACCATCGGCTCCGCGTTCAAGATGTTGAAAGCATTCGTAAGCCGAATAGGTAAATTCCTCAAAGCGTTTCAGTTGTAAGCCTTGCTCAAGCAGCACGCCCATAATGCGCGATAATCCATGATTCCAGCCGTAAGTGGTAACACTAATTTCGGCATCGCGGTCGGCATACGTACCTGTTTCTTCTTCCACAATTGGTTCGTTTTCTGAACTCGAATACGGGTACTGGATGTGTGAAAAATCATTCGACAGCATCCACAGTACCGGGTGAAAATCAACAATCAGAAAACGTCCGCCCGGTTTCAGCGAATCGGCCACCACTTTTGCCCAGCGCCTGAGCTCCGGAAGCCAGCCGATGGTTCCGTAAGAAGTAAACACAATATCGAACTGCTCCTGAATATGCTCACGGGTATCATACACATTGCAGCAAATAAATTTTGCATCAGCATTTTCTGCTGCTGCCAGCTCCTTTGCCAGTTTAATAGCTTCGTCAGACAAGTCTATGCCTGTAACACTTGCCCCCAGACGCGCCCAGGAAATACTGTCCATTCCGAAATGACATTGCAGGTGAAGCAGTGTTTTGCCTTTTACTTCGCCAAGCCATTCGCGCTCGAGGTTGTTCAGACTGTTTTTGCCGGCTTTAAATCCCGGCAAATCGTAAAATGCAGATTGGGTATGAATTCTTGTTTTCTTATTCCAGGCATCTCTGTTGGCATTCAGATGTTTTGTTTCCATCTCAACTACATTATTCTTAAACTGATAGTGACCAGACGAACCTTAAAGCGGGGAATTGCTTTAACGCAAGGTGCTGAGTGAAGGTATTGTTTTTTGCAGACTACAAAAACAAAGCAGCCATGCAAAAACATGGCTGCCAGTCAGACACGGTAATTACGCCCCAGTTACTACCGTGTTGAACACTATGGATACAGCATCAGAGACGCTGATTTACTCTTGTTACTCAAGCAAAAATACTTTCGGCATGTGCAGTAAATTTTTTTTTTCGGTTAGCCGGGTAGTTCTCCCGCCGAACTCCGCTAAATAATAGCCGACTCCTGTTTTTAGTGTCAAAATGGCATTGTTCTTACTTCCGTTCAAACTAAAGTTGAAAGGTAGAATAATGTCGGTAGTTTTAAGGTTAAAATAGGTTAACGTATTGAAAATCAAATAAAATTAAATGAACGTATGGGTACATATCAAAAAAAATCGGAAAAATATTATCGACGAATGAGTGTTTACAGTAGATGAATTCTTCTGATTAATAAAGGCCTGTATTGCTCACCAATAGGTATAGAATTGCTGCCAATCTTGGCCACATTTTCTTCTACACTGTCTATATGCGGTAATGCCGCAATCCACGATCGGTGAATGCGCAGGAAGCGGGAAGAAGGTAATTTCTCCTCAACTCCACGCAAAGTCATGTGCACAGTATATCGTTTATCGGCCGTGTGAATTGTAATGTAATCTCCCAATGCCTGGATAAACAAAATATCATCCAGTTTTATCTTAACAAGCTGATTCTGAGAGCGAACAAATACAAAATCGGCCGGGGTGCCACTGGCTGTTTTGCGCTGTTCGGTTAATGCTCTTGCCCGCTCAATAGCCTGAATAAAGCGCTGCAGTGATACCGGTTTTACCAGATAGTCGATCACATTCAGCTCAAAAGCTTCAACAGCGTAGTCAGATTTTGCTGTAATCAGAATGACCAATGGTTTGCGCTCTAATGAACGCAGCAAGTCAAGCCCCGACATATCGGGGAGCTCAATATCCAGTAAAAGGATGTCAATCTTTTCGTTTCGCAGCCTGTTGTAGGCTTGAGTAGCCGTTTCACACGAGCCAACGAAAGTTAGATTGTCAACCTGAGCAACCAGTTGCTCCAGTGCCATTAAAGCCAGCCGGTTGTCGTCAACTATTAAGCAGTTCATATCATACGGTAAGTAGAAGGTTCGACATCATCTCATATTCCATACAAACAAGGCAATTTGTTGTACACTTAACTAGTAAAACAGGTATTTATAACGGTATTCTGAGCTACAGGTTACATATTTATCGTAATATTGCGATATGGGAAAAACAAAAACCGAGGTTTTCACGGATTCAGAAAACGAGCTGGCCATGTTTGCGAAAGCGCTCGCACATCCCGCACGTATAGCCATTCTTGGCGTTTTGCTTCGTCGGAATTCTTGTATTTGCGGAGATATCGTAGAAGAATTGCCTTTGTCTCAATCAACTGTTTCTCAGCACTTAAAAGAATTGCGTGAAGCAGGGTTAATTCAAGGTGAAATTTCAGGTCCGCGAATCTGTTATTGCATAAATATCGAAAATTGGAGAAAGGTTGAAGTGCTGCTGAAAACATTCTTTGCTCAGCTCAATTCCAACGATAAAAAATGCTGCTGATGAAAAGCTATACAATGCCCCGTCAACTTCTAGCTGAATTATTAGGGACTTTCTTTCTTGTGTTTTGCGGAACCGGAGCAATTGTGATTAACGATGTTTCGGGAGGTTCAATCACGCACAGCGGTATCGCAGTAACTTTCGGACTAACAGTAACCGCACTTATTTATACGTTCGGCGAAATTTCCGGTGCGCATTTCAATCCGGCTGTTACTATTGGCTTTGCCGCCGCCAAGCGTTTTGCATGGAAAGAAGTACCGCTTTTTATTCTGGCTCAGCTCATTGGTGCAGTTGGTGCGAGTTTGGTGCTTAATTCATTATTTGCAGGACATCTCACCCTTGGGGCAACACTTCCCAAAGGCAGTAACCTGCAATCGCTTATTCTCGAATTTTTACTCACTTATTTACTGATGCTGGTTATCCTTCGAGTATCACAGGGCGCGCGTGAGAAAGGTATTACGGCTGCGCTGGCCGTAGGCGCTGTGGTTGCCCTTGAAGCCATGTTTGCAGGCCCCATTTGCGGCGCATCTATGAACCCGTTTCGTTCATTTGCTCCGGCAGTAGTGAGCGGCAATCTGGACACCGTGTGGATTTATTTTGCCGGGCCTGTAGCAGGTGTTCTGGCGGCCGTTATAACCGAAAAACTCTTTACCGTAAAATCAACAATACAATGATTAACGTACTTTTTGTATGCATTCACAATTCAGCCCGCAGTCAGATGGCTGAAGCATTTCTAAACCATTTTGGCAAAGGGCATTTTCATGCGCAAAGTGCCGGTATTGAACCCGGAAAACTCAATCCGATTGTTATTGAAGCCATGTATGAAGTTGGCTTCGATATATCCGGCAACGCAACAAAAAGCGTTGATGATATGCTGAGCAGCAAACAGCTTTTTGATTATGTAGTTACTGTTTGCGATGAAGCCAGCGCCGAACGCTGCCCCGTATTTCCCGGCCCCGGAAAACGGCTGCACTGGGGCTTTC
>CALRTD020000304.1:0-5936 GCA_943371015.1 Synechococcus sp. UW140
GTTGAGCCGTTCGAGAGCGCCAAACCACAACTGCAAATCAGGATTAACAGGATTTTTAACAAGCACCGGAATATCAACGCCTTTGAGCACATCCGCAATTTCCTGCACCGAGAACGGGTTAACAGTTGTGCGCGCCCCGATCCACAGCACATCAATTCCGGCTTTGAGTGCCATTTCGGTATGTGCTGCGGTGGCAATTTCTATAGTTACCGGCAAACCGGTTTCGGCTTTTACGCGCTGCATCCACGGGAGCGCCTGCTCGCCCATGCCTTCGAATGCGCCGGGGCGGGTACGCGGCTTCCAAACACCTGCTCTGAACAGCGAGGTTTGTCCGCCGGCCGCAATGGCTCTGGCGGTTTCGAGTACCTGATCTTCTGACTCGGCGCCGCAGGGGCCGGC
Source organism: Synechococcus sp. UW140 (assembly GCA_943371015.1). GTDB lineage: Bacteria > Bacteroidota > Bacteroidia > Palsa-965 > Palsa-965. The sequence continues at coordinate 400 of CALRTD020000304.1, forward strand.
AATCAGAATTTTTTTCCAGCGGGCAGGCAGCCAGTTGCTGATCGGTTCAAGATCAAGATGCAGTTGCGAATCGGGCATAGTACAATGTAAACAACCGAAACCGCTATCTGTTCCGGCCAATGAGAATGCAAAGGTAAGCGGCCGGAATACATTTTACCCTTTTTGAGGTATTGTGCTGCCCGAAGGCCGTTCCGTTCTTTGCATCGTGAATCCGCTTCTTCGTCGTCCGCAACCTTCTGCCGAAAACTCAGCACCAGCCTGTTTCGGCTGTTCATGGCAGCAAATGGCTATCGAACTCAAGAAAAAAAAGAAGAATTGCTGTAAAGCGTGGAAAGAAAAAAAGCGCTGCAAAAAATGCCCGGCGCATTCTTAGTAATACGTCAGGCATAATCCCACTTCCTGCACCTCGGTGCTCTACTCCGATTTTATCAGCTGCTGCGTCCAAACACTGTTGCCCGCCGAAACCCGCAGCAGATAAACACCTGCACTCAGGTTTTCGGGAACAGCTATACTAAACGTTTCTGTGCCGGAAGCAAATTGCTGCACCTGCACAGTTTGCCCGAGTGAGTTAATAAGCATCGCCTGCACAGGCATACCGGAAGCATTGCTGAGTGTGAACTGTATATTGCCCGAGAACGGATTCGGAAAGGCATAGCCCTGCAATGCCTGAGTTTCTGAAATGCCGGTAAGATTGCAGTTCGGATTTCCCGGAAGGTTGTTATCGAGCCAAACACCGCGCTGCTGTATCCAAAGTTTAAGCTCCGTAATTTCTCCGGCGTAGTTTGTCGGAATTGGCGAAGGATTGGGCCACACATACGTCCCTAAAATAGGCCAAACCAAAAAATTCCGTTGCTGACTTTCATTCAGGTACAGCGCCATTGAATCACAATAATTATAGAGATACGGCTGGCTTAAAACAGTTTGCCGTAATTCCTGCCAGCGGCACTGCACTTTATTGGTAAAAGCTGTATCCTGCAGCAAACGTGCCCACCAAAAAGGAACTTCCTCGCCGCCCGGACATATTACACTGGTATTGTAAGCCCAGCCGTTTGTGAGAAATGCATCACAGTAATCGGCATTGTGCCAACTGAGATCGTAATCCCATGCCGGACCAATAAACAGCTTTCCGCCGTCAGAATCTTTTTTCTTGTACAGAAATGTGGAAAGCCGGTAGCCATCAACATTCTTGCTGAATTCGTTCAGAATAAAATAATCAACAAACGAATTTACATCAATGAAACGTGCATAACCGGTAACCGGATTTGCAAAACCGGGACCGTTGAGCGCAGTCTCAAAACTATCAACATAGTTTTGAATGTAGGTTTGCTGCTGCGGCACAATATCATCTCCGTTAGGATATACATATTGAATGAAAACGGGTCCGCCAGCCGATGCCGGATAATTACTTACCCATCCCGGAGAGTTTTGCCGGTCAACTTTAATGATATAACCGCCAGAAAGTTCATCGCCGCTGATGTCGGTTACCTGAAGCTTTGCTAAATCAACACGATCATTATCCCGCTTTATTTTTTCGGTAAAGACATAGTTGCCCACATACTCCCCGTTAATCACCAGTTCTACATGCTGTGTGCGTGGCGCATACCAGCCCATATCGCGCGCAAGCTGGTAGGACAGTGCATTGTTGAGTAATGATTTATCGGCATAATTGGCTAAGAGTATCCAGTCGCTTTCTTTAGGCATTCCAAACATCGATGAGTCGATATCATTGCCATTCACATCCCAAAGTTCAATGCCATAGGGTTTCTTGGGCATACCTTGTGAACTTGCTCCGCGCAATTCGATACCAATCTTTCCATTGTAATGATTAAACGGATCACTCATGTAATTTCGCGCAGTTCCGTTCCAGATCACACCCATATCAGCCATTATCTTCGGCTCATTCTGTATGGTTTGATTATTGGTGTTAATTACAACGATGGGTAAATTAGAGGAAACAAAAGGAATGTAGGTAGCGGGATTACTTCCAAACGTCAGGCTCCAGGAAAACAAACGACCGTTATCAGCCGGATACGTATCTGTGATGCTAAGTGTCCACACGCCGTTTCCGTTTTGCCCGTTGTTTACACGCCCCATTTGTCCCATTGGCTTAAACGTGCCGGTAAACGGTGCCGAACCTTGTGTAATAGTTTGCGCAGCAGAGAAGTTGAAGCAGGTGTTTGTGAAATTATCATCTGAACCGCCCTGTCCGGCCACAAGCATAGCGGAGGTTCCGTCTGGCGCAACAATATAAATTTCCAGATCAGCATTCCAGGTGTGGCGCAGATCGATGCAAACTGTTTCGAGACCAAAAAAGCTGGTATCAATCGTTGAAGGCGACAAACCTGTAACCGTAGTGGTGTAGGTTGTTGTAGCGTAATCGTAAATCGAATCGCCGGTAGCGGTATACGTTTGGGCATTTGACGTAACGGCAGCCGTTAACAACGAAAGGATAAAACAAAATTTCTTCATCACTTCTTTCTTCATCAGTTTGTTTTAATTACCTGTTTTGAAACATTCGTATTTTCTCCGGTAATACGCAAGACATACATCCCGGCCTCAAGCTGAACCGGAACAGAAATGGTATACAGCTGAGTTGCATCAACCGGAATTAATTGCATACTGTAAACGTTTTGCCCCAGTGTATTGGTAAGTTCTACAGTTAACGGTTCATGAAACGTTGTGTTAAATGCAAAACCTATTTCGTTCTGAAATGGATTGGGAAAAACCTCTACGGATGCATTGGTTAGAGCGTTTTGATTCGTGCCGAGCGGATTGCATCCGGCCAGTGTACCGGGCATATTGGCATCCAACCAATTGCGGCGCGCAGTAATCCAGTTTTTGAGTTCGTCAACTTCGCCCTGATACGTAAGCGGAACGGGCGAGGGATTCGGCCACACATAAGTTCCTAAAATTGGCCATTGCTGAAAATTTCGGTTTTGTCCTTCTCCCAGTTTAACGGCTGTTGTATCGCACCAGTTGTGCAAATAGGTTTCGCTGAGTGCTGTCATTTTTAGTTCCTCCCAACGGCAGCGCACTTTATCTCTGAAAGCCGGATCCTGCATCAGTCGCTCCCACCAGAATGGAATCTGCCAGTAATCGCCGCTGCAAACCTGTCCGAATTCATAAGCCCAGCCGGCAGTATCGCTGCCGTTACAGTAATCAGCATTTCCCCAGGCAATATCATAATCCCAAGCCGGTCCAATGTATAATTTGTTCCCCGATGTTATTTTCTCTTTGTACAAATAGGTACTTAGTCTGTACCCATCAACATTCCGACTGATCTCATTCAAAAGAAAATAATCAACAAATGAGTTTACATCAATGTAGCGTGCATAACCCAAATTCGGATCAACAAAGTTGGCTCCCGATAGCGCAGTTTCAAAACTGTCAACATAAGACTGAATATAGGCTTGTTGCTGCGGAACAATTACACCATCAGCCGGGTATTCGTATTGATAAAAAATAGTTTGTCCGTTTGGCGAAACAGCCGGAGAAAAATTGGATGTCCACCCGTTTCCGCCATTCCCTGTTGACTTATCAATTTTAATAATGTAACCGCCGGTAAGTTCGGCACCGGAAATATCAGTGAGCTGAAGATTGGCAACATCAACACGACTATCATCACGTTTAATTTTTTCCATCATCACATAAACTCCCTGATACTCGCCGTCAATAACCAATTCAACATAAACAGTTCGCGGCGCATACCAACCCATTTCTCTTGCCAGATGATAGCTCAGTACATTATTCATGAGAGATTTATCGGAATAACTGGCGCTTAAAATCCAATCGCTTTCCTTTGGCATTCCCAAAATTGAAGAGTCGATACTGTTGGCATTTACATCCCACAATTCGAGACCGAAACTCTTTTTGGGAAACATCTGCGAGCTTGATCCGCGCAGTTCAATACCAATTTTTCCATTGTAATGATTCAACGGATCGTTCAGATAATTGCGGGCATTATTCGGATTCCAGATAATACCCATATCTGCCATCATCTTTGGATCATCAGGAATGGTTTGATTTCCGGTATTGATAATTACAATCGGTAAATTAGATGAGGAGAAACTAAAATTGGCAGCTGGTGATGAGCTGAATGTAATGCTCCAACTAATCATAGTTCCGGTATTTCCGCCGGTATTATTGTCGTCGTAAACCCTGAGCCGCCAATTGCCGTTTCCGTTTTGACCATTATTGATCTGCGGCAGCAAACCTTCGGGCTTGAATGATCCGGTAAAAGGTGCTGATCCGTTTATGATAAGGTTTTGCGTATCCCAACGGAAACAGGTGTTTGTATAATTATCGTCTAGATCGCCGTTATCTGTAGTCAGCTCTACAATTGTACCGTCTGGCGATTCAAGAAAAATATCAAGATCCCGGTCTTTGGAATGTGTAAGATCAATGCAAACCTGTTCGAGGCCAAATGCTGTATCAATTGTGGCAGGACTTAACCCGCTGACAGGAATTATGTAGTATGTAGTATCAAGGTTATCGGAAATTGCCCCTCCTGTACCAGTAAAGGTTTGTGCGCTGAGCAGGAATGGCACACATGCAGAAATAAAAACAGCAGTAATTTTTAGCATCATACGTGAGTTAAATTCAATGTTGCATAGCCGAAGTTAAGAAATTATTATGCGTAACCTCAACATGTTAAGCCGCTTGAAAAACGGAAAGGCTTGTTCTTTGTGTAATTTTGCACCCGTGAATACACGCTGGACCATGCTGCCCGAAGCGCACGCCGGATTCGCCCATATACTTGGGATTGATCTGGGCGTACCCCCGCTTATTGCCGGATTGCTGGTGCAGCGCGGCATTCAGACCTTTGAGGATGCCCGCAGGTTTTTTCGCCCGGCACTTACTGATTTGCATGATCCGTTTTTAATGCGTGATATGGATAAAGCCGCCGACCGCATTGAAAAAGCCATTGCACAAGGCGAAAAAATGCTGGTTTACGGCGATTATGATGTTGACGGTACAACAGCCGTAGCCCTGATGTGGAGCTATCTGCGCAGCCGTGATGCGAATGCTGGGTACTATATTCCGGATCGGTACAAAGAAGGCTACGGAATTTCTGCCGCCGGAATTGAATTTGCGGCAGCGCATGGTTATTCGTTGATAATTGCACTCGATTGCGGCATTAAATCGGTTGACAAAGTAGCTTTTGCCAACAGCCTCCGGGTTGATTTCATCATCTGCGATCATCACCGCCCCGGCGATACCTTACCCGATGCCGTTGCCGTGCTTGACCCCAAGCGCAGCGATTGCAGCTATCCGTATGACGAACTTACAGGCTGCGGAATCGGGTTTAAACTTATGCAGGCTTTGGAACAGCGCCGCGGCAACACAGCCGAACAGCTTGTGGCCTATCTTGACCTGGTAGCTGTAAGCATTGCAGCCGATATTGTACCCATGACCGGCGAGAACCGGGTGCTCACCACATTCGGACTTGAGCGCATCAACACACAGCCGCGGCCCGGATTTGCGGCCATTCTCAGACTGGCAAAAAACAAAAGCGCTGTAACCGTTAGTGATCTGGT
>CALRTD020000305.1:0-5912 GCA_943371015.1 Synechococcus sp. UW140
GGCTGCGTCTGAATCGTGGGATGCTTTTGCAGCCTCGCTTGTGCCCGGCAGCGAACGCTACAGCGGTGCTTTTCAGCAGGTAAAAGTTCCGGTGCAGCTGGGTGCTCCCGGCAATTACCGCGATGGTTTGCTGGGCTACTGGCTGCAGCAAAATACTGCGGTTGATTTCAACGCATTTTATGCACCCGGTTCCGGCATCCGCGAACCCGAAGTATCAACACTTACCCTTACTTCAAATCTCCGCACACAAACAGTTATGATGCTGGTTGATCCGAATGGTGTGGTAAGTGCCTCATCGGGCATTTTGCCGGTCAAGCAAATCAGCATCCCGGCTGATCAGTTTGAAGCCGGACTCAATCAGCTTTCGTTTACTATGCTCACGGCTCCGGTTCTTACCGGCTCCAACACTACAGATATCCGTATTCCGATGCCCAAAACCACCGGCGGTTTCTGGTCGTGGGTAAGTGCCGATGCCGATGGCAACTGGCAGTCGCAGAATTTCGGCGATAACGTACAAAATGCTTCTTCCGCTACACTCGATTATACACCACAGCAAATTCTCGAAGGCTGGTTGCGCCTGCGCAGAACCGATGCATAATACATTTCAGTCATGCCCAATTCACTACGCTTTACCCTTACAGCATCAGACGGAAGTAATATCCTGCTCATTGGTGCGCCGGCCTCTGCCAATAAACTCATTCTCACACTTACCAATGTTTACGAATCGTCGGTAATTATACAGCATGTTCAGCCGGGCAGCACCACTCAGAATTTCACGCTCAGCGAATCAGCAGTATTGCTTTATTTTAATGGTTTAATGAGCAATGATGTTGTTTCAGGCATAACGCTGAGCGAAAGTAACGGATGGGTACTGCGTTCGTTTTTCGATCAGCAGGCGGGGCAATACCTGGCGCTGGTAACACAAAATGATATTGTGCTGGAGCCCAACGATTCGCTTACCATACTACTTGATATGCCTGTTATTTCGGCCACCACCGCCGAAGGTTATTTTACAGCCCGTTACCTCAATGTGCTGGCAGGAGCAACCGAAAGTGCATCGCAGCAGTTGTATATGAGTTTGAGATATCCGCCCCGGAGCAGCGGCGGCAGTGCGGCGGCAGTTTTGCCCCTGCAAGCCGAGTTTGTGGGATCAAATGTTATTTATAATGATGGCCGGCCAACCACGCTTAAACTCAGACTCACCAACACCGATGCTGATCCGCTGCAACCCGGCGGCAGTCGAAATCCGCAGCCGCTGTTTAGACTTAGTTTTGTACAATTTACCGCAGGATCGTCATCTGTAACTTATCCTGCAGGAGTTCTGCTTGAAACAAGTGATGCCGGTGCTGTAGGTATTAATATTACTGCAGATCAGCTATACGGCAATGAACTTACTGTCACTCAAGATCCGGGTACTTCACCGCAAAGCTGGAAGATATGCGAAGAGAGTACGTCAGCAGGTTATGTATTGGGCACAGGAGCTGCGGCCAATGTTGAGCTCACCATCAGCAACCTTAAAACCAGAATGCCTGCGGGTGTTACCAGCGCAATAATCGCCTACTATAATTTCAGCGGATATCCTGATGGTCAGGTGGTGGCTGAAATTGAGGTGCGGAATCCGCCGGTATTGCTTCCAGAAATTACTGTATTTACAGCAGTGAATTCTAGTATTAATATTATTCATACGGGTAGTCAGGAATTCATCTACTCAATCAACAATGCCACTAAAGCAGAGTTTTATGTAAATGGACTTCTGGTAAGTACTTCAAATCAGAATTTCAACGGAGCAGATTATATCACTTATCTGACTATTAATGCGACCTCTGTTTGTATGCTGGTAGCATCAAACAGCGCTAATGTGAAAGTGTCTCAATCCATAGTTGTTACTGTTGATACTGTGCCCATAGGTGCAATTATGATGTGGAGCGGGTCATACCAGCAATTACCGTTTGGCTGGTATATTTGCGATGGAGGGACCTATCACAATGTGTTGACTCCCAATCTGAGAGATCGGTTTATTTACGGAGCCAATCAGTTTAATGAAAACTACAGTCAAAGTGACTCGTTGGGTTTTAGCGGAGGGAACAGTTCACACAACCATTCGTACACTGTTTCAGGTCAAACATTTAATGTTACCGGCGGCGGACACAGGCATTATATCAATTTCAATGGCTCAACGGCTGTGCAAAAGGGAGATACCGACTCCAGCGCAAATAATTATTACCACGGTGAAAATGGCAGTGATTCAATAGAATATACAGACGGAAGTACTGATGGCAATCATACGCATACTATTACAGCAAATTCATATACTCAGAATACAACAAGTTCGTCGAATCTGCCGCCCTATTATGCACTTTATTTCATTATGAAATGCATCTAGTGTACCGTGTGTTTACTGTTTGAATTGATGATTGATCGATAGCTTCTACAAATAATTCGCTAAATTCAAGTATTCAATCATTAGGACACATGAATTTACGCGGATTAATTATCCTGTTTGTTTGTTTTGCTGCGCTTGCATTGCAGGCTCAACAAAACGCATTTCCGCAAACGGCTGTTGCCGAATTGCTGAACAACGGTTTTTCTCAGCAAACTATTCACCCGCGTGCTGCTGTTGCTCCGCCTTCCGCTAACAGTCATTTTCTTCCGCTGATTACGCAGCTTGAACGTGCAGCAAGTGCAGGCGTAGAATCGTTTCTTGCGCAGCAGCCTCCGCAGCAATTGCTCAATACAGATACGCTCATTGTTGGTGCTGTACCTAACGATACGCTTATCATTACCGGAAACTGGACGCATACCGGTCCGATCTGGGTGTTTAATGATGGTGTGCTGATTTTCAGGAATGCAACCGTAATTGATACCGGCGATGTGTATGTGTGGGGAACCGGACAATTGCTGGCCGATTCATCGAGCCTGTCTTTTCCGCAAGCTTATTTTTACGAACGTTCATTGGTTGTTTTTAATCAGGCACAAGTACGTTTTCGGAATTGTTCGCTTAACTACAGCGGTATGTCGCACTACCTCGGCATGGCCGGTAATCCGGTGCTGGAATGGACCAATGTACACAACAGCGACTGGACAACTGCATCGGTGCTTGGAGCTTCAACTGTACACATTACGAATTCAAATCTCACCGGCGAATATATTTTGCAGGATTCTATTTCCATCCACCTCCTGCATGCCGATTCGGTAATTCTCTGGCATCAGTTTCCGCAAAATGCTGTAATTAATTATACATTTCCTCCCGGCGATACTTTGTATAATTACAACTTCAACAACACACTGCCGGGCATTTCGGGCATTAACTATACTGCAACTGCCGATTCGTGTACCACTGTTTTATGGGCATTAATGCCGGTAAACGGATCAGATGTAACCATCAGTAATTCTGATCTCCGGCTTATTGGGTGCTGGTTTCAGCGGGGCGATGTGGCCTCAATTTACGGTGTGTTCAATAACTCGAATTACAGTACTTACACCGCACCGCTCAGCGACCGAAATTTGCAGCTCAACAATACAAGTGTTGAAACCTGGAGCATGTATGTATTTGATTCATCGTTTCTGTTTATCGACAGTTGCCAGTTTGGCGAAGTGGGTACACAGCAAACAGCGGGCATACAGGCCAGCAATTTTATACTCGACGGCAGCGGCGGTTATTTCTGGTCAACTGATTCAAGCACGGTGTTCGGTATAAACACCATTTGCTACAGCACCTGCCGCAGCGAAAAGCAATCGACTTTTGTGCTGGGCTATAGCTGGCTGCCGTTTCTTACAGCTTCTGCCATACAGCAAAGCACACTGATCTGTGTGCAAAATCAGTTGCCCGCCGATCCTGTTCCGTACAACGGCAGCGTGGTGTGGATGGCTGCACTCGAACAGCCCGATACGGCTGCTGTAAACAGCATTGTACAGGTCAACGGCTCGGCGTGGATTGATCAGGGCCCCGACGGAAATCCAACTGCATTTGGCAGCTACAGCCTCGCGTATCAGTTGCCGAGTCAGTCGGCAGTGTGGTTTCCTGTTGTTACCGATTCGCTTACTGAAATTCGCCACAACTCACTTGCTGCCTGGAATACCAATGGTTTGCAGCCCGGCACTTATATTCTGAAACTCACGCTTAAAACTGCCGCCGGCGATACTGTTGATGCACTAAATGTAATTGAGCTGATGAGCAATCCGCTTTCGGTTGCGCTAACGGATGCCGCAACAACAAGTGTTTATCCGAATCCAACGCAGGATGTTGTTTGGATTACCAGCACAACACCAGTTGACGCCGGACTTGTGCGCGTGTATGATGTGCGCGGGCGCGAAGTGTATGCACAGACTACAAGCGGAGGCAAACAATTTTCGGTAACACTTGGCGCGCTTGAGGCGGGTGTTTATTACATCCGTATGAGCAACGCTGTGTTTGTGCGGGTAGTGAAAGATTAAACTATTTTTTCCGCCTTTTCCAGTAATTCCAGATTCCGTTTTACTTCATCCAGAAATACACTTTTCAGCGGCTTGTTTTCGAGTTTCGATTGTGCCCAGAGTTGTATTTCTTTCAGCCCAAGTAAGGGGGCTGCGCTTGCTTGTTTTGCTGCTTCTAATTGTTGCAGTTCGGAAATAAAAGCTTCAAGTGTTTTAGTACCGGATTCTTTTCCGGCAATCAATTTTTGTAGATAGCTGAACACAATTCCTTCAAAGTTCAGCTCAACCGATTTGTTGCTGAATTTGCGTTTTCCGGAGCGGGTAAGGTATTCGTTGAGTTCCGAATTGTTTAATTCGTAATGCAGCACGGCTTGAAGTACAACTGCAAAATCGCGAATATCTTTTCGGCTGTTTTTTTCGGGCATGTTTACAATGCGCATGATAAAATTATTGGCCTCCCGAAAATGATCTCCTAAAAATTCGGCCACCGCAAAATTGCAGAGGAAGGAGAGTTGTTGCGCTGCTGTAAGTTGTTTTTCTTCCTGCTTGATCCAATGATCAATTTCAGGAATCAATTGTTTTACGGTTTCAAAATTTCCTGAATTTAAAGCCAGGCCAAACTCATTGTGAAACAGCAATCGTTTAAAGTCGCGTGCCGCATCGGCCGAGAGTCCGCTAAAATTGCTGAACATGGTAATGTGTTTGCGAACCTGTTCCCAATTTACCGGCGAAAGGAAGCAGGCGCTTTGGTAGAATTTGCAGATCAGCAGCAAGAGCGAAACCTGATCGGCCTGCCAGCCCGGGTGCAGCTGCCATTCGTTCAGCAGCGCCTGATAACGGATTACTGCATCGGGTGCATGGCCAAGGTATAAATCGCGGATGCCTAAAATGTTTACGGCTGTTGCACGTTCCAGATAATCGCCCGCAGCGGCCAATCGGTTAACCAGCTCGTGTTCGGCAATTGCTTTTACAGCAGCTCCTACAGCAGGATCGCGGTGGTAGGGAACTTGTTTAATTACTGCAAGTAGTTTTTCGTGCCGGTACTGAAGATCGCGGAGCTCATTCAGTTTGATGCGTATGCTTTGTTCTTCATCATGCAACGCATCGAGCGAGAAATCGGGATCGGCGGTGCTTAAAAAAAGTTTTTGTTCGGCTTCTATACATTGCAGCACAAACAGGTAACGGCAACGGTCGAGTGCCAGTTTTTTAGCTCGTTTGAGCTGTCGCTTGGCGGGTGCGAAAAGTTTTTTCTCCTGCAAAATGGCAATCTCATCAATAGTGGTGCGCAAAATGGCATCGGTACTGTCTTCTTTGTGCAGCAGACGCAAGCCATCAAGAATCAGGTCTTTTAGTCGCAGCGAAACAGTGGGCAGGTTTTGAAGAAATGAAGCATCCCCGGGTGCTGACGACGATTCATCAGCCTGATTGAGCCAACCAAACAGCGCCAGGTGCTGACTGGGTTTTGCCCCTGACTTTGCTTTTCCGAGCAAGGTGATGAA
>CALRTD020000306.1:0-5906 GCA_943371015.1 Synechococcus sp. UW140
CATTGCCCCAGCATTCGGCCGCACGCTCATTGTTGCCGCGGTGATAATAGCAAAGTCCGAGGTTGAGCCAGCTGTTTACATATTTCGGATGTAACTCTACGGCCTTTTCCAAAAACGGAAGCGCTTTGCCCGACCAGTACATTAAGCTGTCTTTGTTTTTGTCAACATAAGGCAGGGCTTTGTTCATGTACTGTGCTCCGGCATTGCCGTTGCACAATGCGCTGTTCGGGTGCGTAATTACATCGTTGGTAAACAATGTAAAATCATCTTCCCATTTCGGATTTCGGTCAATGGTAATGAACGCATATGGAACAGCGATTAGAACGGTAAGGGCTGCCGGAATATATTGCCCGCCGTTTTGTAATTTTTTTGCAAGCCACATTATTCCCCAGGCCAGCGCCATGGCAAATCCGAGCGATGAATGAAAAATCAAACGTTCGCCCATTGTAGCACCAATATCAAAAACCACGTTGCTGACCAATGAAAAGAAACCAAGGTAAATCGCCAGAGCAAAAGCCATGACATGCTTTTTCAAAAACAATTGTATTGCCAAAACAAATAAGCCAAGATGAATCAGCAGTGAAATCCACACACCGATATTGGCACCGTTGAAGCGGAATTTTGAATACGGAAAATGTTTGTATGAATAATCGGCTGAGAGTGGTTGCGGATAAACGAGCAATACAAGATAATCATCAAGTCGATTAAGTTTTGATGCTCTTCGCTCATCGCTTTTGGCAAACATATACGGCTCATTCAGCGGATCGAGTGCGCTGCGATCCACTTTACCGGCACCGAAGCCTACAGCATCGTAGCGCATCATCCCGTAAATCATAAACACACCGGCAAGTACCAGCAAAGGTTGGAGGTAAACCGCACCTTCGCGGCGGAACAGGTAAAGTCCGATGGGGAGAATGCCCAATACTGCAAATGCATATTCTTTGGAAAGCAGCGCAAGGAAAAACCAAACACCTCCCAGAATCAAATGCTTAACAACGCGTGTGTCTGAATACCTGAAGAATGAAATAAAGGTGAGTGTAATAAACAACAGCGAAAATATTTCGTCGCGGCTTTTCACGTTGGCGACAACCTCGGTGTGAATCGGGTGCATACCAAACAGCAGCACCGTCAGAAATGCAATTTCGGTATTGGTGCGGAATACGCACTCACGCATAAACACAAGCAAAACAACCAGCAAAAGTGCATACCACACAATTTGAAAGATGTGTCTGATCGGAGCAAGTTCAAGTGTAGTTTCAGTAATTTTTTTGTCGAGTTCCATGCGCTCGGCAATGGCATCGTTCAGTTCTTTTTGCTCGGCTGCGGTTAAGCCGGCTTTCTTTTGCAGTTGCAGTACTTTATCGCGCACAACCTCAAAACGTTCGCCGTAACATTCGCCAAAAATAGATTGCTCAATGGCAAAACTTACAATTGATAGCGGACGGTAACGACCGCCGGCAAGCTGCTGCTCAACGCCAAGACTTTGGTAAAAGCTTTTATACGCATCGTTGGTCAGAATTTCGCCGATGCCGCCAAATCCTTTTTGAACGTAGGTGTTTTGGCGCATCACGATATCATCATCGAGCGCATATTTGTTGGAAACCGTGTTGGCGTAAAACCCTATAGCCACAGCCACAAGAATAGCGGCCTGTGCCCAGAAGTTTTTGATAAATAAATACCCGGTACTCTTAAGCGGGGGTAATGACCAGGTTGATGATTTTTTTTGTTTTGCAGTTGATGACATAGTGCAGCCTGAAACGGGATAGCCGCTAAACTACGAAAATGTTACGGTACAGAGTTATTCCTGATATGCCTTTGTATCTCCGGTTGTTAAATCAAAGCTATGAAACGGGTTGTTTCTCATACGTGATACTGTTACTCAAAAGCATATATTTATCACGAATTTGATCTAATAAAAACAGTACGTAATGAGTGATTTTGGTGCACTGATATCGATCAGAAAAATTGATAAATCTTCATTCTCAGCAGCTGAAGTACAAGCGATGAAGGAACTGTGTGCAACTGTTAAAGATCAGTTGCCGCTCAAAAACTCAATGGGTAATCTTTACGATTACAGCGTAGGTCGTACAGTTCGGCTCGGTGAAGACGAATGCTTTGAACTTAACGTGCTGTTGTCTGATTATTGGGGCGATGCCGAGATGTTTGAATGGCACAAAGAGGTTGACGAAAAAGATGCGCAAAAAATTGCAGCAGTGTTAGCCGACAAACTTGGCAGCAGCTATCAGCTCAAGACTTCTTTTGAGTGGTGGTAAGCTTTTAGCGGATTGATAAAGCGAGATTACAGCCAGCCTTTTTCTACAATATCACGGGCATGATAGGTAATAATGATGTCAGCTCCTGCACGGGCGAAAGCAATCATGTTTTCCATCACAATGCGCTGTTCATCAATTAAGCCCGCAGCTGCTGCATTTTTTACCATACTGTATTCGCCCGAAACATTGTAGCAGGCCACCGGAACACGCACCTCGTCTTTCACACGGCGGATAATATCGAGGTAAGCAAGTGCAGGTTTTACCATGATAATATCTGCACCTTCATTCACATCCAGGAGTGCTTCGCGGATGGCCTCATTGCCATTGCGTGCATCCATCTGATAGGCTTTCCGGTCGCCCGATTGCGGCGATGAATCGGCTGCTTCGCGGAACGGACCGTAATAGGCCGATGCAAATTTCACGGCATACGACATCAATGCTGTGTGCTCAAAGCCATTGCTGTCGAGCGTTTGGCGGATTGCACCCACACGACCATCCATCATGTCTGAAGGTGCAACCATATCCGCTCCGGCCTGTGCGTGTGCCAAAGCCATACGGCTCAGCAAATCAACAGAACTATCGTTTTGTACTTCGCCGTTGTGCAGAATGCCGCAATGTCCGTGTGTAGTGTATGCGCACACGCAAACATCAGTAATCACATAAATATCATTACCGAAAGCAGCTTTGAGTGCCTTAACAGCAGCAGGAACAATGCTCGAATGGCTGTGTGCAGTGTGTCCGTCTTCACTTTTTTCTTCGCCTACGCCAAACAACAGCAGCTTATTGATTCCGGCCTTTAGACCTTTCTCTGCATCCTGCAGCAGCGTATCCACTGAGAAATGATTCACACCCGGCATTGCGCCAATCGGGTGTGTTATTCCGCTTCCATGCGTTACGAAATACGGATAAATAAACATAGTACTGTTGAGCCGTGTTTCGGCTACCATATCGCGGATAATAGCATTGCGGCGGTTGCGGCGCGGGCGCTGAATAATATTCATAATCGCGGTTATTGGCGAAGTGTTAGTCTTGTTTTTCGCGGCTGAGCACGGCAAAAACTGCCTGAGCCAAACCGGCATCATCAAAAGTTGCGGGCAACGTGCAGCGTGTAATTCCAAGTTCACGCAGGGCACTCTGTGTGGCGTGTCCCATTGCTACTATTTCCTGACCTTTCAGCAGTTTGCGGGTTGAGAAATAGGCTTCGGCATTCGACGGGCTTGTAATAACCAGCACATCGGCATCAGGCAGTTCTGAGGCCGGGCGCTCAACTGTTTCGTAAACAATCAGGTTAATAATTTGTGCGGCCGGTAATTGTTGCTGAACAGTTCGCAGACTGCCCTTTGCCTGCGGAAACAGGACACGATCGCGGCCGCAGCGGGAGGCAAATTGTTTTGCGGTAAGGCTTGTATCGTTGCCGCCGCCAATAAAATCGGCGCGGTGGTTAAACTTGCGAAGCTCGTCTGATGTGCCTTTGCCTACTGCCGCAATTTTTGCGCCTTCCGGCAATTTTGCCTGAGCAAAGAAATGGCGCACGGCATGTTTGCTCGAAAAAAATACCCAGCTTGCTTCCGGTACTTTTACAAGCTGCACGCGCTTTGTATCAATAAGCGCAACACCTGAAACTTTACATCCGCTGGCTTCGAGCAGGTGGCTGAACACATCACCTTTGCGCAGGTCGCGGGTAATGGATACTCTTGCCGGCACAATGCTTCGCAGGCGGCGCAGCACACGCTCGGGCAGTTCATCGGGCTGCCGTGATTCGAGGCAAATCATACGCGGCACTTCATCGGCAGAAGCGGCGAGGGCTGTCCACACTTTAAAATTCCCGTCGTCTTCTTCGCAGTAAGCGCCAAGCGGGAGGTGGCATCCGCCTTCCAGCAAGTTAAGTATGCGGCGTTCAACCGCTATGCAGGCTTGCACATCAGGGTGGTGAATTTGCTGAAGTGCGGCAATGAGTTCGTGATCGTTATCGCGGGTTTGCAGCGCCAGTACACCTTGTGCCGGAGCCGGAATAAATTCGTGTGCGGGAAGTTCCTCCACATGCAAATCGCTCAGGTCAAGCCCGAGGCGACCAACACCGGCTGCTGCAAGCAAAATAGCATCGTACTGTCCGTCGCGCAGTTTCTGAATACGCGTTGGTACGTTGCCGCGCAAATCTGCAATTTTTACATCCGGACGAAACCCTTTAAGCAGCGATTTGCGACGGGCTGATGAGGTACCAACAAGCGCCTCCTGCTTCAGAAAAAACTTATTGCGCTTGTCAACAGACTCGTTGCGGATAAGTAAAAGTTCGCGCGGATCTTCGCGATAGGAAACAGCTGCAACAGCAAGCCCTTCGGGCGATTCGGTTGGAAGATCTTTGTGTGAGTGTACCGCCAGATCGGCAGCGCCGCTGAGGACAGCCTCTTCAATTTCTTTGGTGAAAAATCCCTTGCCTTCGAGCTTATCAAAACTCAGGTGCTGAATGTTATCGCCTTGTGTTTTGAGGATAAGCAGTTCTGAACTTACGCCAATGCGTTCAAGTTCTTTCTGCACAAAATGTGCCTGCCAGAGAGCAAGTTCACTGCCCCGGGTGGCGATTATTATTTTACGTTGCATGAATGGATGCGCTGGTGCATGATAATTGCGCAAGATACGTCACCTGCTAGTTGCGGGCTGCTTCCGCAGTGAGAATTTCCCGTGCCATTTTCATCGGTACACTGATGTACTTCTTCTCTACGTAGCCAAGAACACGATCAAGCAACTCGCGCGAGGCCGGATCAAGCTGCTCAATTTCACGAGCAAATACAGTATTTACCGCGGTGTCACGAATCTCTTTCACTTTATTCGGAACGTGACTCATGGCAAGTTCGATGCGGCGGGTTTTGAGTTCGGTGCGGAAGGCTTCTGTAGCTGCGGAGATGATAGCTGTGCAGCGGTCGAGCTCTTTTTCGCGTTCGCGGAGGTTCTCCTGTGCTACTTCCTGAAGGTTGTTAACGGCAATGAGATTAACATCCCAGGCATTCAGAATTTCAGGATCAAGATCGTTTGGTACGGCAAGATCAATCACCACTTTGCGCGAACGGTCGCCCTGTGTAAGCTGGCGGTAAATTGCCGGAGTGATTACAGCATCATCGGCACCGGTGCAGGTCACAATTACATCGAAACCGCCGGTGTAGTTTTCCAGCGCTGTCAGCGGATAAGCTGTACCGCCGGTTTCGGCAGCCAGTTTTTCGGCGTTTGCTACTGTTCGGTTAAAAATGCTGAAGCTTTTGTAGCCGTGCTTGCGGAGATAGCGCGTCATGGCGGTGTTGGTAACACCTGCGCCGATGACCAGAATGCGTGCATTCAGCGGTACATTCAGCGCACGAAGCTTACGGTAGGCTAATGAAACTACTGAAACAGGATTGCGGGCAATTTCAGTTTCTGTGTAAACCGCTTTTGCCGTTTCTATGGTTTTCTTGATCACAAGGCGAATTACATCGCCGGTGAGTCCAAGTGCTGCAGATTCTTCAAAAGCATTCCGCACCTGGGTAATGATTTCGCGTTCGCCAACAACCAGTGAATCGAGTGATGCAGCTACGCTGAATATATGTTCGAGAGCCGCTTCCCCGCTATACACAGCGCAGGTTGAGATGGCTTCGGCAATGTCTG
>CALRTD020000307.1:0-5902 GCA_943371015.1 Synechococcus sp. UW140
GTTTGATTTGTGCCTAATCGCTTTTGTTCGCGGTTGATGGTTTCGTGCAAACTGTTGACTTTACCCGCTCCGTAGGCTGCCAAACCCAAATACAAAGAGGAACGCCCCACAAGTCGAGCCGTTAACCAACCACCTGCAACACTTGCCAAATCTGTAACCACAGGCAACCAAAGTTCTTTTGCCTGTTCGCTCATACTCCCTTTTAACCGTTCCAGACGATCAATGTCTGCTGACTTTTTAGAATTAGCCATTGTGTTAAAAATTGTGTTACGCCGCTAAGGGTAAAAACTGAATAGGTGTAACCTGTGCAGGGCTATCTATTCCGTTCATTCCGTTTACGGCTTTCTGTTGTTTTTGCTTGCTTAAATACTTATACCCGCCCCAAGCAAGCAGGGCAATTGCAGTAAGTCCTAAAACTGTTGTTCCGGGGTTCTGCTTTACCCATTCAATAGGGCTGTCGGTAAATTTCACCGGTTCGGGTTCAGGTTCTTTTGCACCTGCGTTTCCCGGTGTTCGCTGATTGGTGTTTTCTTCGGGTGTAATACTTTCAGAAACTGCATTTGCATTCTCGCTGTTTGCATCACCGTTACGAATAGCACCAATTTTTTTGAGTAGTTCGTTTAGCGTGGCGATTGCGGCACTGGCTGCCGTTAATGCAGCCGCCGTAATTGGTTCACCCAAACCGCTTAAAGCTGTCGGGTTTTCCCGTGTAAACAAATCTTCTCCCAATACTTCACGCAGTTGAGCAGTCGTTAAGTCACCGAAACCTGAAAAAATAAGCCCGCTTACTTCTTTGCTTTCGTTTCCTTTCCCGGTTAGTATCGCTTCGCGCAAATTTTCTTTCATGCCACCGGCACTATAAAAAATAGCTTCCAACTTATCCCTAACCGTTTTTGCCTTTTCCCAACGTTCCATGTTTAAGCCCTTTTGCCGGGCTTGTTCAGGTGTGAGGTATGTCCATTTCAGGCGGCCTGCTACGTTCAATACATTTAGTTTCATCGAAGCAAGCAACCCATTACGCAGTAACACAGTAGCCGGGTTTGCCCGGTTAACTGCGTGAACGACTTTTTTAATTGCGCCGCCTTTCTCTTTGGGTTCGTCCTTTTGTTTTTCCTTGCGGTTAAACAATTTGAGTTTTCCCAAATCTTCATTTTCAGCAGCGATACCGTGAATGCCGTTTTGTCCTTCTTCCTCGTTATACCAATAGGAATTTTTAAAATCGTATTGGTCAACGCCGTTTAAATGTTGCAGTTCCATTATTAAATGGTCTTCTTTTTCTGTATATGGCTCTTCGTAGTCGAAATATTCAGTAACACAGTCTAAAATGATCTGTTCGCCGCTAATGGTTTTCACCACCGGGTAAATGTGTTGAAATCCGTTACCCCCATATTTTGTAATCCGATTAATTACTAAGAATTTCCAACGGGTTAGCTTTTGTACGTTCGTCAACACACTATCTATAAATGTGGTAAAGCAATCACAATCGCCGTAACCATCACTAAAAAGCCGTGCAGGACTTCTTACCTGTTCTTTTCCCGTTTGGTCTTTCTCATAGCGGATATGGGTATAAATCCAACCCCAAATAGCTTCACACGTTTGCCCAAGTGTTGGCCGCAAAATGTAGCGGGCAAAACGTTCTGTTTCCGGCAAGGTGTTTTTTACAATCGTTTTTATTAATGCAAGTGTTTGGGGGATGTCTGCATCTTTATCAACTGTAATTATTTCACCTTTGGCGGGTAAAAAAAAATCAGCGTATCGGGTTCTGTTTTTCAGCACACGACGGGCGGTTACTGTTCCGGCATCACCGAGCCAGTTGTTAACCGTTTCCATCACTTGAATTTTTAATCAGCGTAATCGGGAACAGCCATTCTTTACGTTTGGAAATCGTACCGAATAAAAGCCGTGCAAAACAGATCACCTTTACCTGAATTTGTAATCCGGCTTTACCGTCTTTCAAGGCTTTAAAAACTTCTATCCCTAATGCCAAGACCTGGGCAAGCGGTATTACAATTTCAAGCGGTTTTAGTGCCTGTTCCGATTGCGCTGTTAACTGTATTTCTGAATTATCCGACTGTGACGTGCCGAGCGTGACGTTAGCCTGACTGAGCAGGGTTAAAAAAGGATAACTGAACGTAAAATCCGAACGTGTCGGGTTCTTTAGTAACACGTTCAACAGTACGTGTACACCGTCCGTTTTTATGCTGTGCAAACGTCCGGTTACAATTACCTGTATATCGTCTGCATCCTTTTTTAACCGGCTTACATAGCCTGCGGCCAATGCCCCGCCCCCTGCAAGTACAAGCAATGCGGGTAACATGAGTTTTCAGTTTTGGTTTCTGTTTTCGTCTTTGTTCTCGCCACGTTTACGGGCGTTCTGGTGTTTGAGATAATCCGCCCACACCTGAAAGGTGAGCCAGACCACGCCACCGATAACCGTTTTCAATACATAGATCAAAAGCGTTTCATCGGGGTTAATGGTCAAAAAATTAAATACAGCTCCGAAAACTAAAGCTGTCCACACCGTACTGAGTTGATTAATTAGCGTATTCATGAAGCAAATATGTAACGCGACTTTTAGGGGGCTGTCGCGGTTTTGCACGATTTGGCGGGATGTGTCCGGCTTTTGCGCGATGTGTCGTTATATGGCGCGATATGTCGTTATTTGGCGGGATTATTTGGCAGTCAACGAATAGAAACCCTTTATTAGATCAAATTTGTTTCACTACTATAATTACTATTATTTTTATATAAAAATAAATTCATCAATATCATGGAAGGAATTGTAATAGCTGCGATTATCACTACTTCGGTTGCATTATTCTTAGGAATATTTAATCTAATTCTCAGTATAAAACAGAGCAGCAGGGTTGAGCAGTTAAAATCACAAATGCTAAGAAATAATTTTGTACATCAATTACAGTTTGAAAAAGAGTTCAATTTGTATAGCGAACTTTGGATTCAAACAATTGAATTAGCCGATTTAACAGCAATTGTATCAGACAAAATAGATGAAGTAACGTTTAGTGAGTTATTGCCGGACGTTCTAAAATTGCTTGGTTTGATAAAAAAAAATAGGGATTTCATACAAAAAAATGAACCGTTTTTCTCTAAAAAGGTATATAGTGAAGTGGAAAATACTTCTGATTGGTTAGTTCAATTAACAAAAGTCACAGTAAATAAAAACCTTATGAATAATGAACAATTAAAAATTGAAATAGAAAAATTAGAAATAAGTTTAGTGCAAACTACTCAATCAATTTCATCTGCTATAAGAGAGAGAATTACAATTGATACAAATTTCAAATAATAAAAAATCATTCATCTGAATGATTTTTTATTATTTGTTTATCGGTGCATATATTTTTCTAATCCGTATTTTTCAATCAGTTCTGCTATATAACCGTGTTTCTCTAACCACAAATAAGATTTGTAATACTTGCTTGGTGGCATATACACAGTGAAAATAATTAGCTGTTGAACAGGGGTGTAATAATGTCCTTCTTTTTTTCCTGTTGCTTCCTGCATTCTCAACCGCTGAAACGTGCGCTGAAGTGTACGTATAGGGGTGTTATACAATTCAGATAAGCCCGGCATATGAATTTTTTCCGTTGGGAAAGGTAGTTCAGAGGGCATATTTTCGGGGTACATATTTTGTTCATTTTAGGGTGTCTGCTTTTTATTACTGCTCACTGTTTAGGGGAAGGGTTAAAGTGGGGTAATCTAAAACATGGTTGGGTTAGGATTTGGGTTTGTATTCGTTAACGTTCCATTAACGTTCGACGGTGCAGAATGTTTCTATTTGGAAATGCTAAATTTTCCAAAAACAAGACGTTGAAAATTTCTTTTGTTGCTCAGGTTGGGTTAATCGTTTTTATTTTGAGTTATTTTTTTGTGCTTTTAGTGATACTGTATATATCGCGGTTAGTGCAAAATGATGATTGAATTATCAATGAATTGTTGTGAAATTATACCCTTATTGTACGCAATGAGTACGGAGTGAGTACGCAGTGAGTACGGAGTGAGTGCCGGAAACACCAGTAAATACAAGCACCTGTTTTTTGAATTTATCTGAATTGTGGTAGAAATATGCAGTATTCATAGTGGTAAAACGGGTTTTCAGGCGTTTATCAATTAAAAATGAATTGTTCGGACTTGTGCAGGGCGCAATAACTCCCTATCTGTTCTAAACCTTTTTGTAAAGCATACACGCTAACCAAAAGTTCAGCGGGTAAATCGTTATCTCTTTTTCCTGATTTGCCGGTTTCATTGATCTGATTTAGGAAAATAAAATACAATTCACGCAGTACATAAAATTTCCAGATCATCCGCTGAACTTGTTTTTTTGTTACCGGGGCATAGTCCATTGCTTGGGAATAATCATTTGCTACATCTTCTAATTTGGTTAGCGTTTCAGCAGGGGTATCACCGTTTGCGCGGGATGCTGCGGTAATAAATAGAAGATCATCTAACCGGCGATCATTTACATACTGTTTTAAACTGTGATAGATACTATTTGCTTGGTTACATATCCAGTCTAATTCAGTTGCAAAATTGTTACGCACACGCTGTAAACGATTATGCAAAAGATGTGCTGCACGGCTTACGTTTGTATCGAAGTGCTCTAAATCGGTTGGGAGATAGTTGGCTACTGCTGCTGACATAGGTAGTAGTTTCTTATTTGGGTTAGTTCTTTGGTTTTGTTAACACAAAGTACCGGGCTTTTTCTTTTCGTTTTTACAGCATATCGCGCAGCTTTGCGACAAACTACGCCAAATCGCGCCAAATTGCGCCAACTAATGCAAATACAGGCCAAAGCCCGACATTTTACGACGTTAAATAATAATTGAGATTGGTAGTTGAAGTTGAAAGCAGTTTTCAAAATATACACTGCTTAGAAAACAGCATAAAAAAACGGCAGAACGCTAACCCCTTAACGTTCCACCGTTTCAAAAATGCCGCTTGTAACGGAGAGAAACAGCGGCCTATCGACAGTAATTAAATAACGCTGAAACAGTTGTTTAGTTTCTTCGCTTTTATAGCCGGTTGAATTTTACCTATAACCGGAAAGAGCATTCAGTTAATTGGTTTTTCTCACAAGTCTTTCAATAGTCCTGAAAGTGACATATTAAAAGCATGGGTAAGACTCACAGTTTATTACCAAAGGTCGATTATTTCAATACTTAAAAAATCGTCTCCATTAAAAAGAGTTAGTGTCTTAGGCTCTTCTGGAGGGAATACTACAAAGTTCCATTTATTTTGATCGGTCAAACTTTTATCATTGTTGCCATCAAAATATCCAACAACCTCAGAACCGCTTTTTAATTTTATAATTGTTCGTTGATGGGTTCGAGTAACTTTGTTGGCATAAGGTGTGATCTCTTGTATTGTCATGGGAATGATTTTTGATTTATCAAATACTAATTTAAGAATATTTTACTTTTTAAGAATAATATATTTACTATATAATTAACTCAGCCCATTATTTGTGGTTTAAAGATCTTTAAACAGTTCTGCTAATGTTACATCAAACGCATCTGCCAGACGAATCAAAGTATCTAACCGAAGATTAGCCCCCTGTTCCCATCGAGCCATCTGAACGTGTGAAAACTCGTAATCAATTGCAAATTTAAGAGCACTTGTATAGCCTTTCGCTTTCCGCATTTCTCTTATTCTTGCACCTAACTTCGCCTGAACTATTTTGGGGTCGGTCTGCTTCACTTTTTTGGGTGTTTTTGCCATAGATGCAAAGCACGGTGATATATCTGTATAAGTAAATAACATATATAGTGATAGATAAAATGCTATAACATATAGCATACTAACAAATATGTTTATTAGCTTTGGTAAAACATAATCCGTTTTATCATGAAAGACACACCCCAAAAACCGACACTGGAAACCC
>CALRTD020000308.1:0-5894 GCA_943371015.1 Synechococcus sp. UW140
AAAATGGTTGGCTTGTACAGCAGCGGTATGAATGGTGTACTCGGAACCGATCAGCAGGGCGAAAATGCCGGACGTAATACCTTTGCCACATCGTGGATCAAAACCACTGATATTGAATTCCAGCCCAATCCGGTAAACGGAGGACAACTCAGCGGCGATGGCAATTTCTTTACACATACATCGCCGATGCTGGTCAATGCAGTAATGAATTCGCTGAATACCTCGGCATCCAATGCCGGCTGCGGTCATCAGTTGTTTACCGACGATTACACACCGCCGGCTTACACCAATGAATGTCAGCCTGATTAATTGATCTGTCTCTTGCCAGAACGCCCGGAACCGAATACTGTTCCGGGCGTTCTGTTTTTTGATGTACGAATGCCGCGCGGTTGTTATCTTCGTTTCCTGAAACGCCAACCGCTGTAATGCTTTACCTCACCTTCAACGATGCGCCCTCGGGTATTTATGCCGGACAGGTGATTGATGTTTGCCGGTTTGTAAATCAACATACCCCGGCAAAACTGCGATTGGTTGCATTTGTTTCGCTGCGCGGCTTTGGTGAAGCCCGGCAAAAAATAAAATCGAAACTCCCGGATGCCATTGTGCTGCCCATGGTGCCGAAGGCCAAAAACTGGAAGCTCAACGGCTTTGCATTTCGGTTAGTCTGCCGGTTAACCGGTCAAACCGAATGTATAGCCCGCGGACCTTTTGCAACAGCACTTGCGCTGCGCGCCCGCAAAAAAGGTGTGCTGAAGAAAGTGATTTTCGACGGGCGCGGGGCTTACGTTGCCGAGCTGCAGGAATACAATGTAATTCCTGACGAAGCCGTGAAACGGGAAATTCCGGCAGTTGAGCGCGACTGTGTGCTGCAAAGCGATAAACGTCTCGCCGTTTCCGAAGCACTGGTGAATTACTGGCGCGAGAAATTTGGTTACACCGGCCACGAACACCGCGTAATTCCCTGCACACTCAACAGCAGCACAACTTTTGCACCAATTACGGAACGCACAGTAGCAGAAGCCCGTGCCTCACTCGGCATTCCGGCTGATGCTTGCGTGGTTGTTTATTCGGGCTCGGCAGCGGGATGGCAATCGCTTGATGATTTCGGAACGCGTATGCTGCCCTTGCTTGAAGCTGATGAAAAGCTGCATCTGCTGCTGCTCATTAAAACTGTGCCCGGCACATTTACACCGCTCAAAGCCTTCCCGAAACGCGTGCACCAACGCTGGCTGACCCCCGAAGAAGTAGGCAGCGCGCTCACCGCAGCCGACTGGGGCTGGATGCTTCGCGAAGACACGGTGACAAACCGCGTTGCTTCGCCGGTGAAATTTGCAGAGTACTTAGCCGCCGGACTGCAAGTCATTATCTCCGATCATCTTGGTGATACAACTGTATTTGTACAAAAACACAACTGCGGTAGTGTAGCCGGAACTATGCCTCTGCCCGCTCCTGCTCAACTGCAAATTGAAACACGAAAAAATATGCAGGAGCTTGCCCGTGTGCATTTCACAAAAGAAACATACATTGCTGCTTATACCGATCTGCTTACATGAAAATAGCGCTGCTTACCGATGGAATTTTCCCGTATGTGGTTGGAGGAATGCAACGCCATTCGTTTTACCTCTGCAAATATCTGGCGCAGCAAGGCCATCATGTGGAACTTTACCACATGAATCAAAGCAGTCTCGATATCACGAAACTCGATGTGTTTACGCCTGAAGAGCGCATGTACATTCGCGCTTACGAAGTAAAATTTCCGACCAAAGGCAAAAGTCCGGGGCACTACATTCGCGAGTCCTACGAATATTCACGTAGGGTATTCAAATCCTTTAAAGAAAACAGCAGCGATGTTGACTTTATTATTGCCAAAGGCTTTGCGGGTTGGGAATTAGTGCATCAGAAAAAAGAAAAAGGATTCCGCTGTGCGCCTGTTGGTGTTAATTTTCACGGATACGAAATGTTTCAGCGGCAGCCTTCATTTCTTTCATCCATTCAGGCAAAGTTTCTGCTGCAAACTCCGGTGAAGTATAATGTAAATAAGGCCGATTATCTTTTCTCTTATGGCAGGAATATAACCACGATTATTAAAAGTCTTGGTGTTTCCGGTAAACGAATCATTGAAATACCATCCGGCATTTCGCCCGAATGGATAACTGATAAAATTAAGCCGGCGCAGCATGTGCGCAAGTTTGTGTTTGTAGGTCGCTACGAACGCCGCAAAGGGATTGAAGAATTGGTAAAGGTGCTGACCGAACTAAGGCGCAACCTTACCGCAGGTTTTGAGTTTCACTTTATAGGACCAGTGCCTGATAAAAAGAAAATCAAAGACTCCCGCATATTCTGGCACGGCAGTATTACCGACAGTAAGAAGCTGCGCGAACTTCTCCGCAACTCCGAAGTTCTGGTTTGTCCGAGTCACGCCGAAGGCATGCCCAACGTTATTTTGGAAGCGATGGCTTCGGGCTGCGCAATAATAGGTACCGACACCGGCGCAACATCAGCATTGGTGAGCAGCAGTACCGGGAAGCTGATTACACCGGGCAGCGTGAAAGAACTTAACAAGGCCATCCGCGAGCTGATGAATATGCCCGCCGCCGAAGTTGATGTGCTGCGTAAAAACGCACTTGCCCTGGTGAGCGAACATTTCCTCTGGCCGGATATCGCCAAACAAACCGCAGCCGAAATCAACCGCATCATCAGCGCATGAACATGCCCATAAACATACCGCTCAACAAGCCCTTTCTCACAGGCCGCGAAACGGATTACATCCGCGATGCCGTGCTGAGCGGGAAAATTGCGGGCGACGGTATGTTTACAGCACGTTGCCGTGATTGGTTCATGCAAAACTTCGGAATGCGGCAGCCACTGCTTACCACTTCCTGCACCGATGCACTGGAACTGGCGGCGCTGCTGCTCAACATCGGCCCCGGCGATGAAGTTATTTTGCCTGCCTACACGTTTGTTTCTACTGCAAACGCATTTATCCTCCGCGGTGCTGTTCCTGTTTTTGCCGACAGCTCGGCAGAGCATCCGAATATTGACGCGGCAAAAATTGAAACACTCATTACGCCCCGCACCCGCGCCATAATAGTTGTGCACTATGCCGGCATGAGCTGCGATATGGATGCCGTAATGCAGCTTTCTGCCCAACACGGCATTCCGGTTATCGAAGATGCTGCGCAGGCCATAGGTTCAATGTATCGCGGTAAACAGCGGCTCGGTACGATAGGTAAACTGGGGGCTTTTTCGTTTCACGAAACCAAAAACATCATTGCCGGCGAAGGCGGAATGCTTTCGGTAAACGATGCTTCGCTGGCCGAACGTGCCGAAATTATCCGTGAAAAAGGGACCAACCGCAGTGCTTTTTTCCGTGGTGAAGCCGCCAAATACGAATGGCTGGAACCCGGCTCATCGTTTTTGCCGTCAGACATTATTGCCGCATTCCTGTTTGCACAGCTTGAACAGTTTGATGCTATTCAGCACAACCGCATAAGCCGCTGGAATCGTTACACGACACTGCTTTCGGCACTTTCAGGTAAAATTATACTTCCGTCCGTTCCTGATTATGCTGATGTAAACGGCAATATTTATTACATCTGCTGCGAAAATCAGGCTGAACGCGATGCACTGATCGGACATTTGCGCGACAAAGGAATTTATGCGGCATTTCATTACTTGTGTTTGCACCGAAGTCCGTATTTCGCTAAACACTACACCGGTGTGCCGCTGCACAATGCCGAACGGTTTGAGCAAACATTAGTACGGCTTCCGATTTATTTCGGAATGAGTGACGATGAGCAGGACTATGTGGCCGAATGTATCCATGATTATTTCCGAAAACAATCATGACAACATTAGTACTCAACCGTCAAACACTTATTCTGGCCAGCCTGCTTGTTTGGGCGGCCGGTGTTTATGGTGGACCCGCTGCATTTGCAATTATTCCGGGGTTGGCATTGCTTATGATGCTGCGCGGATTTTATACCGAACTTTTGTTGTGTTTTTTCTTAACACTTATTCTTTCCGACAGCCGCAATCCATCGCTCGCCGTTTTTCAGAATGTAAAAAACATCTACATCCTGCTGCTGGGTTTAGGTCTTTTTTTAATCCCGCGAAAAAACGTGCCTTATGAACGAACGGTTATCAAGTTTTGGCCTTTCTTTGCAATTGCCTTGTTTTGTGTGTTTTACAGTGATGATTACCTCACTACATTACAAAAAACATTATCGTATTTCCTGATTGTGGTTATCGTTCCCAATTACTTTTTTCTGGCGTGGAAAAAAGACGGGACTGCACTGATTGAAACAATAGTTTGGTGGGTAACTCTGCTTTTGTTTACAGGATTTGTGCTGAGATATATCGCCCCAGAGCAGGTTTTTCTCGAAGACCGGTACACCGGGATTCTTGGAAACCCGAATGGCATGGGACTGTTTACACTTATGTTTTTTATTTTTTTCAGAGTTGCAGAAACCAACTGGACAGGCATTTTTGGCCGCTGGGAACGGATCATTATTTACGCAATAATTATTGGTTCACTGCTCAGTTGCGGATCACGGAATTCACTTTTTGCCATCATCCTGTTTCTTTCTTTCGGCTATTTTTACCGGATCTCATCTGTTGCCGGATTTATCTTCTTTATCGTCATTGCAGCGTCATACAGCTTTATTCAGATTAACCTGCTCAGCATCGTTACCTCCCTCGGTCTCGAAGATCAGTTCAGGGTTGAAACATTAGAGAATGCTTCAGGACGAACAGTCGCATGGGCATTTGGCTGGCAGCAGATTCAGGAAAACATCGGATTTGGAAAAGGTATTGGCTATACAGATTACCTGTACCGGAAATACTACAATGTGCTTTCAATGCAGGGACACCAGGGCAACGCGCATAATTCATACATCACGTTCTGGTTAGATACAGGGTTGTTCGGGCTTATCTTCTTTTTGCGCGGAATAATTGTTTCTTTCTGGAATACTACGCGTAATAACCGCTATGCAATTCCGGCATTGTATGCCATACTATTTTCGGCATTTTTTGAATCGTGGCTTACGGCATCACTCAATCCGTTTACGATTCAGCTAATGCTGATTCTTACCATTTTAAATTACTCTGCATTACCCGAAAGCGATACTAAAAATGATGCAGGAATAGCTGATCTGAAACTATCTGAAGGGTAATGAAAGTACTTTTTTTATATACGGAAATAGCTGGCTATACCCTCGCCTGTTTGCGCGCACTTACCGCATTGGGCACTGATGTACATCTTGTGCGCTGGCCGGTGAATCAGGAAGCCCCTTTCAATTTCGATTTTGGCGAACGGCTGAATGTACATTCGCGAAAAGATTTCTCCGACGAACAATTGCAAGCTTTAGCACAAAAAATATCACCCGATGCAATTGTTTGTTCGGGATGGATTGATAAAGGCTATACAGCAGTTTGCAAAAAATGGCGGAACCGGATTCCGGTAATTTTAGCAATGGATAATAAATGGACGGCAAGTCCGAAACAGCAACTGGCAAGGCTTGCAGCACCATTTACGTTAAAACGCATCTTTAATCGCGTTTGGGTTCCCGGCATTTTGCAACGCGAATTTGCGCTGAAACTTGGATTCTCTGCGGCCAATATCCGTACCGGTTTTTATTCGGCTGATGTGCCGCAGTTTGCCGGTTATGCAGCTTTACACACCGCCGAAAAGGCCGCCGGTTTTCCAAAGCGCTTCATCTACACCGGTCGCTATTACGATTTTAAAGGACTGCCTGAACTATGGCGCGCATTTATCAGACTCCGCGAAACCGGCTGCAACTGGGAACTTTGGTGTGCCGGCACCGGAGATCTTAAACCGGTTGAGCACGACGGAATTAAACATCTCGGCTTTGTGCAGCCTTCGGAGCTTGGCG
>CALRTD020000309.1:0-5894 GCA_943371015.1 Synechococcus sp. UW140
AACCGTAAAGCCTGCAGTTGGCACCGGATTCACGACAACCAATCCGGGCATGAAGAACGTATCAACGGCTATGCAGCCGGCAGGGGCTGTGATAATGAGCATTACATCATAAACACCAACCTGAGTGTATGTATGTGAAGGGTTGGGCAATGTTGAAGTATTACCGTCACCAAAATCCCAGAAATATGTGAGCGGCACACCTGTTATTGAAGCATCGTTAAAGAAAACGGTGTGCGGCACACAGCCTTCGGCATTGGGTGTATTGAAGAGTGCTTGAGGCATCGGATACACTGTAACATTTTGAGTTACTGAGCTTGTACATCCGTTTTCGGTAATCGTTAATGTTACAGGAAATATTCCGGCCACATTAAATACAATACCTGCCGGGTTTGCAGATGTTGATGTTGGAATATTGGCATTGGCTCCAAAGTTCCAGCTCAAAGTTGCTCCGGGCCCATATGTTCCGCCGGCAGTGAAACTGAACTTGTTGCTTTCAATGCATTGCGGCGATGGCGGTGTAAATTGTGCAATGGGTGGCTGCGTTACATCAATAACAACAATATCTGTATCCGAACAGTCTGAATACGGATTGATAACGAGAGTTACTGTGTAAGTTCCGTTGGCCGGATAGGTATAAGTTGGATTTGCAGTGTTTGACGTATCGCCAAGTGTTGTGGGGTCGCCAAAATTCCAGAGGAAGTTGGAGGCATTTACACTGCTTTGCTGAAACGGAATTGTTAACCCGGTGCAGTTCAATGCTGCTACGTTAATATTGATACTTCCGGTAACCGGAATTGGTGTGCAGGGCAAAACGGTGAACTGAAAATCGCGCATGCTGGTGTTAATGAGCTGTCCGTTGCGGTATTCCTTGCAACAAACTGCCACTACCCAGGTTCCCAGCATTGTTGGTGTGCCGGTAAGAAATCCGCTGACCGGATTGCAGGTTAGCGCTGGTGCCGATGCCATAGGTGCGCTGCCGGTGTACGGAGGCACATAAGTTACCGAAGGATAAGGCGGCGGATTCGGAGGCTGCGGCATCGGGTTATTTTGATCGGCTCCGTTGTAGGGTGCGCAAAGCTCATACACTAACGAATCGCCGTCGGGATCGGTAGCTGAGTGATCGAAAATGAGCGGAATTCCGATGCAGAGATAAATGGGCGGATAATTATTGTACCGCGCGCTGCTATTGCAAACTGCCAGCGACCCGGGCGGCATAAAACAGACAATTGAAGAACCTTGTCCGCCCGGATTAATAAGATTTACAATTGTAGCATTCCGGCAGCAGCGCTGATACACGAGCATATAACCGTTTGCATTAGGCGGCAGGTTACACTGCGTTGTGTAAATTGCTTCTTCCTCACAAACCGAACCCGGCGCAGGTGCATAACAGGGAACGCTAATGGTGGAGGTAATTGTTGTTATAACCGGCTGAGTTAAAATGAGGCTTGTAACCAGGTTACCGGTAACTGCATCAAACACGCCAATGTATGCGGGATCATCAAACGGCGGAATTCCGTTAATACAATCACGATAAACTTTTAAGGTGACCTGATAGTTATTTCCGCCTAAACAATCGTAATAAATCTCCCCGCCCACAATATGAGTTGCTCTGAGTGATGTAAAAGACATCACCAAAAACGTAATGAGTATAAATGCAACTCTGTTCATATTGGCATTCATTGCGCAATCAACAAAATGATTGCCGGGGTTTGCTTCAGATAACCATTTTTGGACTCAATAATCGTGCTAAAAACAGTTTACTTTAAACAAATATAGTGCATTTATTTAACGAATAAACAGCTCTGATGTTCTACAAATCAGCTACGATAGTAGTATTTTCAGATAAGTGGTGGTACTCATGGTATAAGTGGATGTATAAATATTGCCAATGACAATAACTAAAAACGGGAACAGCACAAATGGCTGTTCCCGTTCTGAAACTAATCAGTAATCTGCTTTTTTAGCAGTTGTTTATTGCTGAATCACAGTTACCCGTTTGTAATCGATAGTTGTTCCGTTTACAATGCGGATCAGATACACGCCCGATGGTAATCCGGCAAGGTCAAGACGAATAACATTTGATGTTTGTGTCTGATTTACCTCACGCAATTTGCCGAAGCTGTCGAAAATCTGAAGTTGAACTTCATTTTCAGGAACAGTAGCTAATTGCAGGAAAACCTCTCCCGAAGTTGGGTTGGGGAATACCTGAATTTCTGAATCAGACACCTCTGAAACAAGTGTACGTGTTTCTGCTTCTTCGGTCTGTACAAGTGTTTCTTCTTCTTCATCAGAATCAATCAATCGGAAGAATGCACCGGAAGAGCCATTTACACGGGCGAGGTACGCATTGGTAGCCGTTGATGTTATTGGGGTTGAGCCAAATGTTACCGTACCCGAAAAACTTCCGCCTACAAATGCATTGCCTCCGGTTCTTGCCGCGATACAAGCACTTGAAGCAGAGTTTGGAGAACCATTAGTTGATGTTGTAGCAAATGAACCTACGTTGGCTGTTGTAAGTTTCACCACATACACAGTTCCCGTTGAAAGGCTTGACGGTGTAAATCCTGTAAAGGCTGCGGTTCCGCTGTAGGTGCCGGTAGCATAAATATTTCCGGCTCCGTCAAACGAAAGAGCAAAACCCTGATCGCTGCCGGTACCACCCATTTTACGTGCCCAACTGTTTGCCAGCGAAGTTGCCAGCCAACGTGAAATAAAGGCATCGTTTGATGTTGCGGTAAGTGTTGTGAACGAAGTATTGAATGTACCTGTGAAATACACATTACCTGCTGCGTCAACAATCATATCGTTCATTGTACATGATGTTGATCCGTTGCCTTCCATGCGGCCGCTGCTGTTTACATAAACACCGGTAGCATTGTTGAAACGACCTATAAATATATCGTTGGTGGATGCGCCGGTATTGGTAAATGTATTGGTACCAATGGTCATTGTTCCGCCAATATTTGCACCAACATACAGCACTGATGTTGATGAAAGTCCGATACCTGCTGCGTAATCAAACGAGGCTGATCCGAAGCTTGAGCTCCAAACAGGTGCAGCAAGTGTATTGGGGAATCTTACTACAAACACATCAGTTCCGCCCGCAGAAGTTAAAACAGGCAATGATCCGAACTGAAGTGTTGTCTGAAACTGACCGGTCAAGTAAACATTGCCGGATGCATCTAATGCCAACGCCCTGCCGGATGCCGAGTTACTTACAGAACTTGAGTATGCAGCAAGAACATTACCTGTATTACC
This sequence comes from Synechococcus sp. UW140, assembly GCA_943371015.1. GTDB lineage: Bacteria > Bacteroidota > Bacteroidia > Palsa-965 > Palsa-965. Next base: position 3,259 of record CALRTD020000309.1, read on the forward strand.
GTCTAATTTTAAGATATATGCTGCAGGGCCGTTTAATGTAAACGCGCCAAATGTTGTAGTTGTGCTTATAAAACCGGTAATAAATATATTGCCCGAAGCATCAACAACCATATCAGGAACAGACTCGCTGCCCGATACCAGCTCGCCTAAATTAACCATCCATACACTGCCGCAACCTTCGCTGTACCTGATCACAAAAAGCTGACTCAAGCCATTTGGACTGGTTACAGTTGGATAGCCCGGGAATGTAATATTGTGCGAGAAGAATCCGGCACCAATAATATCACCGGTTGGATGCATACTTACAGCCGTCCAAAACTCACGCTGCGTTCCTGTCGGGGCTTTGGGCCACGGAATTCCGGCACCGGTTACCGGTACTGTTACCGTTGCTGTTCCGGTTTGCGGACAGGAACTGCTGGTGCAGGTTACGGTGTAAGTTGTTGTAGCAGCTACTGATGTAGAAACGGTGTAGCCAGAAAGGCTGCCCGGATTCCAGGTATAGCTTGCATTACACGGAATGTATGATTGCGGAATGGCAGTTAAGTTAACAGGACCCGGACAGTTGGGAGTTAACTGAACCATTGTAGCATTTAAGGTAAGTGCCGGAGTCGGGCTAACCTGATTAACCGATACATTATCAATAAACGGACTGCTCAGCGGACCATACCATGCGGGCGTGAAAACGGTGGTGATTCCCGTGAGTGAAGTAACCCCGGTTCCGGTAACTACCGGCGGCGGTGAAGCCACTACTCCCTGCATCAATAAGTTCATGAAATAGCTGGGGGTACCGCAATACTGGAACCTTACTGTAACATGCTGCCATGTATCGGGTGCAACTGTGGTTATGGTTACATATACTGGCAACGTGTAATGAACAATAGTATGGTAGGTTGGCGAAACAGAATTCACAAACTGCAGCTGGAACAATATAGTTTGTCCAACAGCAAAACCTGTTTTCTCGAAATTCAAGTCGCACTCAAACTCATACACATTGCATGCTGCCACCGGATTTTTCAGTACCGAATAATTATACTGCCCTTGGAAATGGTGATAACGATCGTTGGGAGAAACCGCAGTTGTTGGAATCGGGAATTGAAAACCTCCGAAGCCCGGTAAATTCCAGTCGGCAGTTGCCGTTCCATAATAGCCGTGATTAGGATCACTGCCCATGAAACAGGCGTACCAGGGGTTCTGCATCACATCACCACCTCCAAGATTCCACCAGTTTGTGGTGAAGTTGTGCGGATGTGATCCTGATAAATTTTGTCCCGCAAATACACCTTCATACGCCCAATCAACAACTGAGCTGTGCTCAACCGTTGGGTTTAATATGCGTTGGCGCATTTCTGTACCATCTTCATAACCGCCGTTGGTTACCAGTTCATTGCCTGCAGGAACTGTGTATGATCCCGGAACCACGTTTACAGTAACAATCCGTAATGCACCGCGCTCGTGTCCGTCCCACAAATAGAAACCAAATTGCGCGCGACCATGAAACCCGGCTTCAGGTGTATAGATGATTTGAGAGCCTGATGCATTTACAACAAGAGCATTGTGGTTGTTGGCATTGGTTGAAACTCCCCGTATTCCAAACAGCGTATTCGGCATTACGCGTATTGCATCGCCCTGCGCATCTGCAATATTTGATAATGATGCCACATTAATTGTGAGCTGTGATAAGGTGGGCAGAAGGTTAGTGTTGTTGTTGGTGAACGACGGAAAATCGGCCGTCATCAGTTCCATAAAATTGTACGGCGTATTGTAAGAAAGCATCGGAACGGTGCAGTTGGTTCGGTAGGCGGGCGAATTATTCGAAAGCAGCCACGAATTGGTATCCGTTCCGTTCAAACTTGTTGATGCACCGAAAGTAGCTGTAAGGGTATATCCCATAGTCAAAAACATCCGGTATTCGGCCAGTGTCCAAGCCCGCTTTCGTTGTCCCTGCCCTATCGACGGCCCCATTACATAATTCGACTGGAACCCGGGAGCAAACTGACTTTGAGCTGTATTGGCCAACAAATTCCCGGCAAGGTGCGAACATAAAGAGCCTTTCATTAACGCATAAAAGGGATCCAGCGTTCCCGAATAAACCGGATGATTCCGGTCAACGTTGCTGTTGGTTGTCCAAAGTGCATTGCTGCGAAGTTCATTGGTAAGGCTGCTTACTGCGGGATTAATAGTCGGACTTACGCCGGTAACCACTTTTTGCAGTGTAACTGTATTGCAAGGAGTTGTGCTGTGGTAAAGAAAGTGCTGATCAAACAACGAAAATCCATTATTGGGTACACCGCAGACCGCATTGTTTGAAAGATCTTCCTGTACTGAACTTAAAAAGCCCATCTGGTGGCCAATTTCGTGAAGCATTACCGAGTACAAATCATACCGGCAAGTGGCTGATGTGTTGGTATGATCGTCCCAATAATTAATAGTTGTGTAACCTGATCCATTCCAAAACTTATCAAAATTCATGATCAGATGAGCATCATACTGCCCGGCTTGCGGATCAACACCTGATGTGGCATGCAGGTAAAAATTACCCGGATAATAACCCGGTGTTGTACCATATCCGGAGGCAGGGTTGTAATACGGGCCTGCTGCTCCCAAATAGGTAATCATGGTTGCCGGATTTGAAGTAC
>CALRTD020000310.1:0-5888 GCA_943371015.1 Synechococcus sp. UW140
GGCTTTCAGTTCGCCGCGGCCAAGAATTTTGATGCGGTCGTTTTTAGACACCAGACCAGCAGCAATAAGAGCAGCGGGATCAATCACAGTAAGTGATTTTTTCTCGATGAGTTGCTGAAGTACATCAAGGTTAATGCCTTTGTACTCAACGCGGTTGATGTTCTTAAAACCGAACTTCGGAACACGACGCTGGAGGGGCATCTGACCACCTTCAAAACCGCGTTTTGACGAGTAACCTGAGCGCGACTGGGCGCCTTTATGACCACGTGCCGAGGTTCCGCCTTTGCCAGAGCCCTGGCCCCGTCCGAGACGTTTGCCTTGGTTTTTTGTAGAACCTATGGCAGGTGTGAGGTTGCTTAAATTCATTTCCTTACGATATTGAATGTAATCAGATGTTTTCAACTTTCACCAGGTGAGATACTTTGGCAACCATACCAAGTATCTGAGGTGTGCCTTCTTTAACGACCGAACGATTCATGCGCTTCAGGCCGAGGGCGATGAGCGTCTGTTTTTGACGCTCCGGATAGTCGATGCAGCTTTTAATCTGCGTGATTTTAATCTGGGCCATGCTGTGTATCGGTTAGCCGTTGAACACTTTATCCATTGAAATGCCACGTTGCTGAGCAACACTGTGGGCATCGCGAAGCTGTGTCAGCGCCGCCATTGTAGCTTTCACTACGTTGTGCGGGTTTGATGAGCCTTTGCTTTTTGCAAGTACGTCGGTAATACCAACGCTCTCAAGTACAGCGCGCATAGCACCACCGGCGATAACACCAGTACCGTGAGAAGCGGGCTTAAGGAATACCAGCGAACCACCGAATTTGCCTTCCTGCGGGTGCGGAACAGAACCGTTCACGATACACACCTTAACGAGGTTCTTCTTGGCATCTTCAATTGCCTTGGTGATTGCGTCGGTAACTTCCTTCGCTTTTCCAAGACCGTAACCTACCACGCCTTTTTCGTTACCTACCACTACGATAGCGGTAAAACGGAAAGCACGGCCGCCTTTGGTTACTTTGGTTACACGCTGCACGCCAACCAAACGATCTTTCAGTTCGATGTCGCTGGACTTGACGCGTTTTACGTTAACATTTGCCATTTCTGCTGTTGCATTTACCCCTTCACAGGGGATGATTCATTAGAATTGAAGACCTCCCTCGCGTGCTGCCTCGGCGAGTGCTTTCACTCGGCCGTGGTAGAGATAACCACCGCGGTCGAAAACGATGGTTGTAATGCCGGCGGCTATCGCTTTTTGTGCAATTGAATTGCCCACAAGCTTGGCCTGATCGATTTTGTTGACTTTCTGACCGGCGATCGCTTTTTCGAGTGATGACGCGGCTACAAGTGTAACACCTTTTGTATCGTCGATGATCTGAACGTAGATGTCCTTGTTGCTGCGGAATACACTCAGGCGCGGAGCAGCTGTCGTTCCCGACAGGCGCTTGCGGATGCGCATCTGAATGCGTTTGCGGCGTTGTTCTTTTGTAATTGCCATTTTTCGTTCTGTCTTTATTGCCCGGATTTGGCCGGGAGTCTCGCCCGAGGGAGAGACAGTCAGACCTTAGTTGATTATTTACCGGCTGATTTACCTGCTTTGCGGCGCAGCACTTCGCCGGTGAACTTGATACCCTTGCCTTTGTACGGCTCCGGCTTGCGGAGTGAACGAATCTTGGCAGCTACCATTCCGAGGAGTTCATTATCGTTGCACTCCAGAATGATTTTCGGGTTCTGACCTTTTTCAGCGGTTGTGGTCGCTTTGATTTCGGTCGGAAGTTCGAAAATAATGTTGTGTGAGTAGCCCAGTGTAAGTTCGAGCTGCTGACCTTTTACGGCTGCGCGATAACCTACACCTACAAGCTCTTGCTCAGTTTTGTAGCCGGCAGATACGCCAGTTACCATGTTCTGAATAAGCGCACGGTAGAGACCGTGAAGGGCTTTGTGACGTTTCTGTTCAGTCGGACGTACAATTGTAAGAACGCCGGCTTCAATAGAAACTTGCATATCGGGATCAATGGAGCGGTGAAGCTCGCCCTTGGGACCTTTAACTGATACACGATTTTTATCGTTAACAGAAACGGTTACGCCCTGGGGCAGTGTGATCGGAAGTTTACCAATTCGTGACATAGTGATTGTGACCCTCCGTTAGATTAGTAAACGAAACAAAGAACTTCGCCACCCACATTGTCTTTGCGGGCTTCTTTGTCGGTCATCAGACCTTTCGATGTAGAAAGGATCGCCACACCGAGACCGTTCATTACGCGCGGCACTTCAGAAACGCCTGCATATTGACGGAGACCCGGTTTGGAAACACGAACGAGGCCGCGGATTGCGGACTGCTTGGTGACGGGATGATACTTGAGCGCAATTTTGATGATGCCCTGCTTGTTTGCAGTCTCATCAAACTTGTAATTCAGGATGTAGCCTTTCTCGAAGAGGATCTTGGTGATCGCTTTCTTCGTATTGGAAGCGGGAACTTCCACTACACGGTGATTTGCCTTAATGGCATTCCTCACGCGGGTGAGGTAATCAGAGATTGTATCTGTCATTGTTATTGTTTTATATGTTATCCCGCACGCAGGATAATTATACAAAACGCAAAAGAGCGTCTGTAGTTTCTTTAAATATTACCAGCTTGACTTGGTTACTCCCGGGATTTTACCGGCAAGAGCCATATCACGCAGCATGTTACGGCAGAGACCGAACTGGCGGCTGTAACCGCGGGGGCGACCTGTAATCTTGCAACGGTTACGCAGGCGTACCGGTGAAGAGTTACGTGGCAGCTTCTGGAGTTCAGTCCAATTGCCTTCTTTCTTAAGCTGTTCACGCTTCTCAGCGTACTTATCTACCAGCTTGCGGCGCTTCACTTCGCGCGCCTTCATTGATTCTTTAGCCATGTTTCAGCCTTAAACGGGGTGCGAAGATAGTTATTTTTTCTGATTCTTGAACGGTAAACCAAATTCTGTGAGCAGAGCACGTGCTTCTTCGTCGGTTTCAGCCGATGTAACGAAGGTAATGTCCATACCCATGATCTTAGATACCTTGTCGATATCGATCTCCGGGAAAATGATTTGCTCAGTTACACCGAGGGTGTAATTGCCTTTTCCGTCGAAACCCTTTTCGTTAATTCCGCGGAAATCGCGAATACGGGGAAGAGCTGTTGACACCAAACGGTCAAGGAACTCCCACATACGATCGCCGCGCAGGGTTACTTTCACACCGATGGCTACGCCTTTACGGAGTTTGAAGTTGGAGATGTCTTTACGTGAAATGGTTGACACAGGCTTTTGACCGGTGATGGTAGCCATTTCTTTCAGCGCACCTTCAATAAGTTTTTTATCAGCAACCGCATCGCCGATACCCTGGTTAAGGCAGATTTTCTCCAGACGGGGAACCTGCATAGGGCTTTTGTAGTTGAAACGCTCTTGCAAAGAAGGAATAGCCTTCTCGCGATAAAGCGCTTTCATACGCGGACTGTAGGTCGAGGTAGCCATTACTTGATTGCCTCCTTCGATTTTTTAGAAAAACGTTCGATTTTGCCTGTTTTCTCATCAATACGGCGACCAACGCGGGTAGCGTTTCCAGAGCCGTCAACGAGCATCAGGTTCGAGATATGGATAGTAGCAGGAACATCCACAATACCACCTTGAGGAAACTTCGAGGTAGGTTTGGTATGTTTCTTCACGGTCACTCCTTCGAGGGTAACGCGGTGTGTGTCGGTATTAACCGATAACACTTTGAAGCGATCCTTGCTGCTCTTGTGCTCGCCAGAGATCACCAGAACAGTGTCGCCTTTTTTGATTTTCAGCTTTGCCATTTTGCTGGTTCTGATTAGAGCACTTCGGGTGCGAGTGAAATAATCTTTGTGTAATTGGTGTCGCGCAGTTCGCGAGCTACGGGTCCGAAGATACGGGTTCCGCGGAGCTCGTCCTGAGCATTCAGCAGTACGCAGGCATTGTCATCAAAACGGATGTACGAGCCATCTGCACGGCTGATTTCTTTCTTGGTGCGTACCACTACGGCTTTCGATACGGTGCCTTTTTTCACGTTGCCTGAAGGCAGTGCGTGTTTTACGGTCACCACAATTTTATCGCCGATGGAAGCATAGCGCTTCTTGGTACCACCGAGCACACGGATGCAGAGTACTTCTTTTGCTCCGCTGTTGTCGGCTACTGTAAGCCGGGATTCCTGTTGGATCATCGCGCTTTATCGCTTTACTAATCGTCAGACTTGGTTACTTGGCCCGCTCTACAATTTCCACTAAGCGCCAGCATTTGGACTTACTCAGCGGACGGGTTTCCTGGATACGAACAACATCACCGATATTGCACTCGTTTTTCTCGTCGTGTGCAGTGAAGGTAGATGTCTTCTTCATGAACTTCCCGTATTTCGGGTGCTTCACCTTGCGTTCCACAGCAACCACGATGGATTTTTGCATTTTGTTGCTGATCACTGTGCCGGTTTTCTCTTTACGGAGGTTCCGGGTTATGGTTTGTTCCATGTTCATCAGTCGTTATTGGTTGTGGAACGATTACTTGGTTGCTGTGTTGGCATTGCGCTTGCTGATCTCAGTCTGCAGGCGTGCAATGGTGCGGCGAGTGGCACGGATTTTCATCGGGTTCTCAATCGGAGACACCTGATGGTTGAGCTTCATCTTTGAGAGCATGCCCTGCTCTTCTGTAAGACGCTCACGAAGCTCTGCCACTGACAATTGGGCGATATCTTTCTGTTTCATCGCGCGGATGTATTATCTGTTGTAGCCTTAGGCGTTTTCGGGTGAGTAATCAGCACGAACGATGAACTTGGTGGTCACCGGAAGTTTCTGAGCTGCAAGGCGCAGTGCTTCTTTTGCGGTTTCCAGCGGAACACCTTCGGCCTCGAATAATACGGCTCCGGGTTTTACCACTGCTACCCAATATTCGGGAGCACCTTTACCTTTACCCATACGAACCTCTGCAGGTTTGCGGGTAATCGGTTTATCGGGGAATACACGAATCCACACTTGACCTTCACGCTTCAGGTAACGCGTCATTGCAACGCGGGCTGCTTCAATTTGCTTGGCTGTGAGCCAGCATTCTTCGAGCGATTTGATGGCAAATGATCCGAAAGCAAGCTGTGCGCCGCGTGTTGCGTTGCCTCTTACTTTCATCTTATGCATCTTCCGGAACTTAGTCCGTTTCGGCTGTAACATGATCGACTGACGTTAGACGATTACTTCTCGTTTAATTACTTGGCGGCTGGTGTATTGCTGCCTTCTTTTCTCGGGCCGTTGTTGCGGCGGGGGCGGCGACCATCGCGGCGCTCACCTCCTGACGGAGACTGACGCTTTTCGCGCTGAGCTCCGTTTGCATTGGGCGAAAGATCGATTTTGCCGTACAGTTCACCTTTGCAAATCCACACTTTAACGCCGATACGGCCATATTGTGTGTGTGCTTCAGCGAGTGCATAGTCAATATCAGCACGAAGTGTATGCAGGGGAACACGTCCTTCTTTATAACCTTCTACGCGGGCAATTTCTGCACCGGCAAGACGGCCTGAACATTTAACCTTGATACCTTCAGCTCCCATGCGCATGGTAGAGGCAATAGCCATCTTGATAGCGCGACGGAAAGAGATACGACCTTCGATCTGGCGGGCGATACTGTCGGCAACCAAACGAGCGTCGAGTTCAGGGCGCTTAACTTCAAAGATGTTGATTTGAACTTCTTTGCCGGTGAGCTTCTTGATCTCTTCTTTAAGTTTATCTACTTCTTTACCACCTTTACCGATAATGATACCCGGACGAGCCGTGTGAATCGTTACGGTGATCAATTTCATGGTGCGCTCGATCACAACTTTTGAGATGCTGCCTTTAGAAAGACGGGCTTTCATGTAGGCGCGGATCTTTTCGT
>CALRTD020000311.1:0-5813 GCA_943371015.1 Synechococcus sp. UW140
CGTCCGTCATCAAAAAGCAACGAATTTTCGGGCAACGGACTTCGCCGAAAACACATGATCGGATTAAATGTTACTGATCTTTTGCCGGGATTAATATCACTGAGTTATGAGGGAAATATTTACAAAGACAATGTATCGCTGCGTATTCCGATTTCATTCGGACTAAGCAGCATCAGTGGTGTAGATCCCGACTATTACGGTTATCCTGATTTTTATTATTACAGCCGTAATAAAGCATTCAGTACCGGATTTGATTTGCGTTACTATCCAACCGGACAAAATTTCTCAAGCTATTATGTAGGACTTACCTGGGAATACGGACAAGTTGATTACCGCCCCGGTGGTTTTCAGCCATTCCCGATACCGCCGCCAACTTCGGAAGTTGAGCGTACATGGTTTAATTCAATCGGTGTAGTTAACGGAGTGTTGATTCAGCCGAGTCAGAACTTAAATATTTCAATGTTTGTTTCTATCGGTACACAAGTTACCGGCCTTGACAATATAAACGGCTACCGAGCTATGCTCCGCGGCGGCATCGTGCTGGGCTGGCGTTTTGGACCAGCTTCCCCAAAAACAAATAAAGGAGGCGGTGCAATTCGTTTGAGCGAATAGTTCAAGCTTAATTGCGTTAACGGATAACAAAAAAGCTGCACGAAACTGGTGCAGTTTTTTTGTTGATTACAGTCAAATTAAACATCTTCAAACGGCTCAACGATAAGCCCTTCCACATCCGGACGAAGTTCAATTTTTTCATCTCCGAAATCAAGCAGCATCGCATCCGTGCGGTATGATTCTCCTTCTTTGACCAGCCCGCAAACAACTAATGTTTGTCCGATAGCTGGAGCCCAAAGTTCATTAGCTGAAAGATCGGCAGAACGTATACCCAGCTTGCCCCCAAATTCTTGTAAAAGCAAAAGGTGTTGCTGCTCGGCATCAAAATCCATAGCAAGAGCAAGTGCGCCTTCGGTTTCTTCTGAACTGCCCAGAATAAGTTTTCCGTTCTCCGTAAACTCAAGTTCCAGCCGGTGCAAAAACTCAAAAGCTTCACCCACCTTCGCTACGTTTTGCCAGTAATGATAAATCACGCGCTGCAGCCGCTTTCCCTCAACAACCTTCATTTGCCTGAGTTCTTCCCAGGTGAAATAGTTACTCATTTAGTAAAGTGTAAAGTGTAGGGTGTAAAGTGAAAAGTTTTCCGTCGTTTCATCCGAAAGTGTATCATGTGCAATGAAAATAACTTGTTATTGTCATTTAACACTTTACACTCTCCACTTTACACTCTTGTTTAAAGGCCTATCTTCTTCGCAATCTCTTTCGGAACTGCGCTTTTGTGTACGAGAATGCTTAGTGTTTTGTATTGGAAGTACGCTTCCGAGCAATAGAAGTAGCCGCCAAGTTCATTTGCTGTTCCCCACGAGTTCTTTACGTTGTAGTAGCGTTTGCCGGTTTGGTCGGTAACGATACCGGTAAGCTGCATGGCATGGTCATCTTGTGTGCTCAGGTTGTCGAATGCTTCCTGACGCATGAATTGTGTGATAGCCTTGTCTTTGGTAGGCACGAGCCAAAGCGAATCTTTTTCGCCTTTACGCATTTCGTCCATGCTTTTTTCGGGAACAATGGCCATGCCGTTGCGGTAAGAGAAATAAGGCTCAGAAACATCAGCGCCCCAGGCTACAGAATAACCATTCATCAGCGCATTGTCGGTAATTGCACTTAGCTCGGCAAGCGGTACGTTTTGAAGTTTTTCCCAAGCCCAGTTGTCGGGCACTTCAAGCACAAAAGGCGAGTAGAAGGGATGATGTGTAAACGAAGTAACCGCAATGTAGTCGGCCGGATTGAAGCCGAGTGAAGCTGCATATTCTTTTGGATTCATCTTTTTGCCGTTCACATCAAATGTTACAGCAGGTGCGCCCAGATAAGCATCCAGTACTGCGGTATATGCTGCAAGCCAATTGGGGTTGAGCTGTTTTTCTTCGAGCTTCAGTTGTGCGTCGAGAATGGCTTTGAGTACATTGTCCATTTCGCCGTGCTTCACTTTGGTTTCACCTGCGGGCAAACCGGCATACACCGATTGCGGCATCAAACCATATTGAGCAGCAAGATTAATTACATCATGCGGTTCTCCGCCGGGGCCGAAATTAGTTTTGCCCATCATGCGCATATATTTTTTTGCTTTCTCAATATATCCGCAGCGTACAAGCCACATTTCAGAAAGATCAACTTCGCCTTTTCCCTGACGCATGAATTCAGATTCGAGAAACGATTCTGTAGAAAAAATCCAGCAAGTGCCTGAATGGTATTGATCTTTTACCGTTGTGGCTTTGGCCTCTTTCACCACTGTAAATTTCAGTGTGCTTTCGGGTTTGTTCTTTTTTTCCTGCGCCTGAAGCGGAAATGCACAAAAAGCTGCGGCCGCAATACCGCAAAGAATTGAAACTGGTTTCATTGATTGATTAAATAAAGGTGTGTGGTTTGGATGATTGCTCCAACTGCTCATTTTCAAGATCAGACTGCTGGTCAGGTCTTTTGATGCTTTTTACGGGCAGCCGGGAAAAGAATATTGTTGAGAATTAATCGGTAACCGGCTGAGTTCGGATAAAGCGAAAGTTCAGTTGGCGGCTCTTCTACGCGGTGGCGGTAATCTTCCGGATCATGTCCGCCGTAGAATGTCCACATACCTTTCATAAACTCGCCGTGTATGTAACGGGCTTCGTTAATGGCTTTATTCTCGCCCATGATCAGCACACCGGGTTTGATTTTTGTTTTGTCGAAACCGGTGGTTTGTCCCCAAAAACCTTTCACCAGATTTTTATGATTCTGGCAAAGCATTGTAGGCACAGGATCCCATTTTGCGGAAAAATCAAACAGCGAGAAGTAATCATTGTCTTCGTTAACTCCGCGCATTTCGCGGGTGAAATACGTATCAATATCTGAGAATTCGTATTCACGCGGATTGGTTTTGAGCACGAAGTTTTGGAACGCAAATGTTTTCGAGAAATCGAGTTTGTTGTTCATGCGCGGATCAGCCGGATCGCCGTCGAACATGCTTTCGCAGATGTCAATGCCTTCGGCCGAAAGCGCTATGTCATATGAGTCGGTAGCCGAACACATGGCAAACAGAAAGCCGCCGTTGCCTACAAACTCGCGTATGCGGCTGGCAACTGCCAGTTTCATTTGCGAAACTTTCTGGAAGCCGAGCTTCTGCGCCATTGCTTCATTGTCGGCCACTTCGGCGCGGTACCACGGAGCATTCGCAAAGCCGTTCCAAAAACGACCGTATTGTCCGGTAAAGTCTTCGTGATGCAGGTGCAGCCAGTCGTAGAGCGGAAGTTTGCCCAGCATTACTTCCTCATCATATATTTTATCGTAAGGAATTTCAGCATACGTGAGCACGAGTGTAACGGCATCGTCCCAGGGCTGTTTTCCTCCCGGTGTGTAAACAGCAATCTTCGGCGGTTTTTCCAATTTCACCGCATCCATGTTGACTTCGGGATTGGCAATTTCGCTGAGAATGGCGTTTACTTTTGCATCGGGCACAATTTCAAACGACACGCCGCGCACAAGGCATTCGTTCTCGAACGTTTTATCGTACTTGAACAAAAAACTTCCGTAGCGGTAGTTGAGCAGCCATTGTGCTTCGATGCCTTTTTCGAGCACCCAATACGTAATGCCGTAAGCCTTGAGGTGATCGCGCTGTACATCATCCATCGGGATGAGCAGATAAGCAGCGCGCAGCGGAGTTAAAATTCCGCTGAAAAGCAAGATGAAAATGACTAAGCGATAAAACCGGTTCATTGGGATAACGTTATGCTGAAAATGATAACGTTAAAGATACGGTTTTTGATGCCGCTACCGGCTCAAAATTTTAAACTCGGTTCTCCTGTTCAACTGCCGGTTCGCTTCCGTGTCGTTCGGTGCCATGGGCTGGTCGAAACCGTAGCCGGCAAACGTAATGCGGTCGGCTTTGATGCCTTTGCTAACCAGATAATCGGTTACAGCTTTGGCGCGGTCGTTGGAGAGCTTGCGGTTGAGTTCGGCTGAGCCGCGGTTGTCGGTATGCCCCGAAACTTCGATGCGCATGGTCGGCACTTCGCTGAGCAGCGCCACCAAACGATCCAGCTCGGTAAACGATTCGGGGCGCAGTGTAGCTTTTCCCACATCAAAAAACACATTGCGGAGCACAATAGCGCTGCCCACAGCCACCGGTTTCAGCGCAATGTCTTTCTGCACTTCCTGGTAGTTGGCTACAGCCGGAATCTCAAAGTTTTCGGAGTGGAAGAGATAGCCATCGGCCTTTACCGCAATACCATAGTTTTTGCCCGAAGGCAGCGAAACCAGATACTTTCCGGTGGCACTGTTTACCGGGAATGTGGCAATTACCTGCCGACGTTCATTGTCAACAAGTTCAATGGTTGCGCCAACCGGTTTTTGTGTAATGGCATCGGTAATTGTGCCTTTGAGCAGTGTTACCTGTGCGGTTTTTATTTCCACTTCTTTAGCTGCCGCAACTGTTTTTACGGGCTGTGTTTTTCCAGCAATCAGGTTGTCTTCGGTGCTGAGTGCAAGTGGTTTTTCGGGACCGAGAAAAGTGATTTTGTAAATGTCTTTTTCGCCCAAACCATCTGTTTTAGTGGAAGAAAAATAACCGCGGCGACCGTTAGCCGAAACCACAAAAAACACATCGTCATCGGGCCCGTTTATCGGCCAGCCGAGGTTTTCGGGCTCACTCCATTTTCCGTCTTTCCATTCGCACTTAAAAATATCGTAACCGCCCATGCTTTTGTGGCCTTGCGAACTGAAGTACATGGTTTTTCCGTCAGGGTGCATAAACACGCCTTCTTCGCCGTACATGGTGTTAATGGTTGGCCCGAGGTTGGTTGATTCGCCCCAGCGGCCTTTCTGATCCATGGTTGAAACCCAGATGTCGCGGTTACCCAAACCGCCTTCGTGGTCGCTTACGAAGTACAGTTTCTTGCCATCAAACGAAACTGAAACCGATGATTCGTGTCCGTCAGAGTTGATGTTTTTGTTCATCCGTTCGGGCTCGCTCCACAAGTTGCCGGTTAAAATGCTTTCGTACAAATCGCCGCCGTTTCGCGGACGATAAATGTACATCCGTTGCCCGTCGGGCGAGAGTCCGGCCGTTGCATCGTGGTCTTCACTGTTTACCGGTTTTCCCATATTTACGGGTGTTGTCCAGCCCTCGGAAGTCCAGTGTGTTTCATACAAATCTTCAAAATACTGATTGTCTTCATCGCGTTTTCCGCCGGTTGTAGCACTGCGCCGTGAGGTAAAAATCATGGTTGATTCATCGGCAGTAATAATAGGTGTGTATTCTGCATCTACACTGTTTACCGTATTTCCGAGATTATCAATAAACACGCGCACCGGTTTTTGTTCGAGTTCTTTTCCGGTTAAGCATTCGCCAATTTTCCGGTTGGCATCAGAAATTTTATCGCGGTTTTCAGTAGGTTTTGCATTCATAGGCTGCTGCCAGGTACGGTAGGCTGTAATGGCTTTGTCCCACTGTGCGGCGAGGTGATAAGCCCGTCCGAGGTAATACTGCAGATCAGGATCTACATTCGGATTTAACTTCGCGGCTTTTTCGAGATAAGCCAGCGCCATCATTTTTTGTTTGGGACTATTGTAATAAGAAACGCCCAAACGATAATTGAGCATTGCGCTGTTCGGATTAAATGTATTGGCTTTCAGATACGCGTCGCGCGCCATAATAAAGCCTTCGGCACCCGCGCCGGCCAGTTCGTTAATTCCGTTCGGGTAATAATGATACTGAGCAACAAATCGTTTGAGTA
>CALRTD020000312.1:0-5803 GCA_943371015.1 Synechococcus sp. UW140
ATTCTGCCGCGGGCATAATCGTAATTGGTATTGGTGTTTCTATAAATGCCCTCCCCTTTTGTGGCGTAATTGGCAGAATTGGAAATAAAAACGTTTTGGTTTCCGCTTGCACAAACAGGTCCGCCATAATCAATTGAGCGAGATCCGCCGCGAAATCCGATGCTGTTTGCCGTAATGCTGTGATTGAGAATGAAATCATTACTCACCTGCAAGGCAACGATACCACCTACATTACCATCCCAGGCCAATCCTGTAATCGTTGAAGTTGTGGTGTAATTGGTTCCCAGATTACGAAAGGTGACTACCTGAACCGATGAATTTGCTCCTGTATTGTAGGTATAAGTCAGTGCGCCGTTCAGCGTTATTGAAGTAGGTGTTCCTGTTGCCGGCGACTTTGCTGTTATCGTTCGCACTTCGTAGTTACCGGTATTGGCTATTGATGAAAGATTACCAAATGAGCTGTTGTTGCTTGTATTGCTGCCAATTACATTGTCCTGCATCTGCATCACAATAACCTGCTGCCCAACAGTAAAGGTGTGATTGGCTTCGTTAACATTTGAAACTGCAAGAACGGTATTTCCGGATGTGATTCCGGTAACTTTTGCATAAGCATTGAGTATGGTTTGCGCAGTAGCATGGTAAGGAACAGCTGCTGCAATTCCCAGTAACATGAAAAATATTATGCGTGCATTATATTTTATTGGGAAATAAGGGGTCACAGATAGTGTTTTCACACAATTTATCATCTTGTTTTTTTGTTAATAGGGTCGTTTCCGAAGCACTTGTACGTTTTGACTCCACCAAAGTTTCATCTCCGCAAACACAGAAAACGGTTTTATACCTTGATCCATGTACAAAAAACTGTTGTTAGCTGAAATTCAACAACTGAGTGTAAGAAACAAACGACATCATCTAAACAAAAAAATAAGTTTAGATACCTCTTTAGTCGTAAAAAAGGGCTGATTTAACAAAAATAAAAGCAGGAATGCAGGCCGGTATTTTGCCGACTCAGCAGTAACAGCGTAAAATTAAATCCGGAACTTAACAAGTGATAAGCACAGATGGAAATGCTTACTGATGAAGTAATCAGTCGTTATCGTTTTTGCGCGAAAACCGCTCCGACAAATTTCCGAGTCCTTCAATAAGCTTACGGAGCAAATCGAAATAGAGCGTGATAATCATGATGGCAGTCATTCCCCAAAGAACGATGAGGTTATACCAGAATGTATCAACATACGTACCGAAGAGTTTTTTGCGTGGCGCAAAGAAATGAGCATTCCCCAAGTTGGTTTGCCAGGCCTCGCTAAAAATCGGATCAGAGCGCTGAATGAGTTTTCCGTCTTTCTCAATCAGTTTATTAAACTCGTTGGCATTGCGAACAAGATCGCTCAGGCTTTCGTTGAGGTAATCGTTTTTAAGTTTCATTACACCTGCGGGTGTAAGTTCTTTCTCTAATTTGTTTACCTGCTTATCGTGCTGATCAACCGCTTTCTGGTAAATGGTTTTATAAACCGAGTTCACCATGTTCAGGTAATTACGCATATCATCGGCCTGTTCTTTGCCAAATGTTGCGGGACTTACCTTGCTTACATTGCTGCTCAGGCGGTTGAGTTCGGTTGAAAGCTGTACGGTGAGTTTCGAAATTTTACCGCGCTTGCTGAGTTCACGTATGCGGACAAGATCGCTGGCAATTTCGTTTTTTACCACCTGAATGTCGGTAGCAAAATCAGGACCTTTATTGTTGCCGGTTACTGCAGTTTCGCACTTGTCTATTTTACCGCGGAGTTGGGGCAGCCAGTAATTGTTTTTGTAATCGGCAATGCTGGTCAGTTCATCGCTGTAGTTAAACTGCCGCTGCCATTGATTATTACGGAACTGATTTACTGCAAGTGCTTCAAATGCCCAGCGCGAAGCCATCATTTCACCGGCAACCGGAACAGTTTCCTGCGAGGTAATTGAAGGGTTGAGCTTATCGAATTTCACAATTACGCCGCTCAGCAATAGCTGCGGGATAATGAGAAACGGAATCAATATGTAAATAGTAACAGCAGAGTTAAATGCCGACGAAATATTCAGCCCGAGCAAATTGGCGAAACAAGATGTTGTGAACAGCACCAACCAATAATCGGTAAACATGCCTTTAACGCCCAGCAGCAAATTACCCACAAGTACAAACGTGAGGGTTTGAATTGCGGAAAGCACAAACATGATCAGAATTTTTGACCAGAGGTAACTGGATCGGCTGAGGTTCAGAAACGATTCGCGCTTCAGAATTTTACGGTCGCGGATAATTTCTTCGGCAGAAACTGTAAGGCCAATAAACAGCGCTACCACAACGGCCATAAATAAATAGGCCGGAATGTTTTCGTTTTCACGGAAGATGTAGCCTATTTTATTGGAAACATCGGTATTGTAAAAACGAACAAGGAAGGCAAGAATGAAAGCCAGCACCGGTGCTTCCAGCAAATTGATAATCATGTACTGCCGGTTGGTGAGCTTCGAGCGCACGTCGCGGGTAATAAACACCATCAACTGACGCAGACGGTTCGGAATATTAAATGTGCTTTCCGGATTATCGTTCGACGGTGCAGGAGCCTCTATTCGGGCTTCGATATTGGTGCGGTAGTAGTTGTTCCATTCCGGTGGCGATACTTTGCGGTTGCGCGTAAGGTTTCCGTATTCGTCAACTACCTTGCTTTCGATAATGCTGAAAATTTGTTCGGGATTCACATTACCGCAGGCCGGGCATTCGCTTTCATCGCTGTTGGCGTGGTTTACTACTTTCTTGAAGTAAACAACTGCATCAACCGGATTGCCGTAATAAATCGGGAAACCGCCGTTATCAAGAATAAGCAGGCGGTCGAACATTTTGAAAATATCGGACGATGGTTGGTGAATTACCACAAACACCAGCTTGCCTTTGAGCGCAAGTTCCTTGAGCAAGTCCATGATGTTTTCTGAATCGCGCGAGGAAAGTCCGGATGTAGGTTCATCCACAAACAGCACCGACGGCTCACGAATCAGCTCAAGTGCAATGTTGAGTCGCTTGCGTTGCCCGCCGGAGATTTTCTTATCGAGCGGACTTCCTACTTTCAGATCGCGGGCTTCATACAAACCGAGATCGGCAAGCAGTTCATCCACCAACTTTGTAATTTCGGTATCACCAAGATTACCGAAACAAAGTTTTGCATTATAATACAGGTTTTGAAAAACGGTAAGTTCTTCAATCAGCAAATCATCTTGAGAGATATGACCAACCACACCTTCGAGCTGCATTTTCTGACGGTGCAGATCGAGTCCGTTAATCACAACAGCACCGGCGGTGGGTGTATCGTTTCCGTTGAGTACATTGAGCAGGGTTGACTTACCGGCTCCCGAGCCGCCCATGATACCGATTAAGCGGCCGGATTCTTCGTGTATGTTAACATCACGTAAGCCGAGTTTGCCGCCTTTAAATTGATATGAAATATTCTGAGCACTGAAGGTGATGCGTGTTTTTGTTTTGCTGCTCAGAAATGCACTGATGATATCGCTGTAATAAATGGGCTGTACTTTGGAGCTGCGCAGCGATGAACCGGGTGTAAGAATGTAGACCTTGTTGAGAAACATGGCCTGTCCGTTCAGGTTCAGTTCGCCATCGCCAAAATAGCGGCATACATACATGCCCACACTTGGAACATGCAAAACACAAAGCCTGCCGCTGCCAATAGAATCAGAAAAAATATGGTGCGCCTCCTGGTATCGCTGCTCGGTGTTATCAACCACAAGCAATTCGGCAATATCGGGCATATCGGCTATGTCTTCCTCTACAAAAGCCCGCATCCGGTCGAATTCGCCTTCTTCGATGTTGAAGGTTTCCGAAACTGTTTTTACAAATTCGAGTTCCTGTTCTGAAATTTCGTAGCTCGAGTGAATGAATTCGAGCAAACGGATGAGTACAACAACTTTCTGCTTCTGCGTAAGTTCTTCGTTGATCTGCGTACAGATACGCAGCACTTTCACCGAGTTGAGTGAAGTACGTTTAGCAGAGCCGTCTTTACGCTTGGTAACTTGATGGTGCTGCTCGAGGTACTCATCGAATATGGTGAGGTATTGCTCAACCAGATCGAGACTGAGTTGCTGACGCAGAAACGATTCCACCACTGCTCGGCTGTCGGTTGTTACACCGTCAACTTTGGCAATGATGGCAAAAAGTTGCATCAGTGCCCTTAGAATCCGTTCACTCATTTGCTTGTTTGGGCTTTTGGAGGGTTAAAAATAAACAAATCAGCTAAACGACAATGCAGTATTTTCGTGAAATCTGATTAATAACAAAACAGCCGGTTTCATTGCTGAAACCGGCTGTTCAATTGGATCCGTTTTTTTATTGTTTGAAACCGATGAGCAGAATTGCGCATCCCGACTCTTTTCCGGCAGCCGGATTGAGTGTGGCTTCAATAATTACGTTTACTGTTGTGTTAACACGAAAATCCCAATACGGAGCATTGCTGTGCTGGCTGTTGGTGAACAGCAGGTTGTGGTCCTGATCGTAAACGCTGAAGATAAGATTGCCTTCTGTGGTTCCGGTTCCGGCTGCAATGCGGTAGGTAGAACCGGCAAAGAACGTAGCCTGAAACTCGGCAGTTTGGTTCGACAGTACCAACGCACGGTAGGTTTGGCCATCGGAAACAAACGGAGGCACAATGTGCCGGGTAATCATTTTGGTGGTAGAATCGCACTGTGCCTGCGCGTGCTGTGTGCCCGCAAGCATTCCGGCTAAGGCAAGAACGATGAAGATGACTATCTTTTTCATACGGTGCTCAGGGTTAGTTGATGATGTAGTTGCGCAGTGCCGCTGTTTTCTCGGTAAGTGCGGTAAGCTGTTCGGGGGTAATGTTTACTTCGGTTTTGCCGTTGATGGTGGTAATTTTGTTGGCATTATCGGTTACCGGCTCGGCAAAGGTGTATTTCATCTCAATCTGGCTGAACACGTTGTTCAAATCCTGATAGAGTTTAATGAGTTGTTCAAACTCGGGCTTGTCTTGCTCTACCAGCAGTTTGAGAATTCCGGCACAGGTATTTTTCTGCTCTCCAATACGCACCGCCATATCGGGCTCGGGTTTGAGTTTGTAAACGCTGAGTGCAAAGTGCATACTTTCTAACCATCCGCCGGCAAGTATAAGTGCTGCAACGTGCTCACGATCGCCTTCTTTCAGAAATTCATCGCTGCGGCGGTACGACTCGCCTACAATTTTCATTACCGAATCTTTCTTGCCAATGTTTGAACTGAAACGCTCCAGCAACTGCTTGTCAAAGCTGGCTGTAATGCGCATCTGCTCGCCAAGTGTCATTACTGTTTTGTAGTATGACAGGGCATCGGTACTGTTTTCGTAAATCGACACGTAACCCAAATCGGCACCGTAAACACCGAGGTTGAGTGCACGTTTCATATCGTCTGAGTAGCGCGAGAGATTGGCGGCAGAGTTGAGCATCTCTTTGTTGTAGAGTGCTCCGCTGCTTTTGATCATTCCGGCAATCTGCACCGGCGAAGGCACCATAAAATTCTGGCCTTTGAGCTGCAAATTTTTCGGCGGAAGATTCAGCGAATCCTTGTCGTTTCCTCCGGCAGTATCGGTATCAGGTGTATCCGAACATCCCGCAGCAGCAAGTAACGCCGCGCTAAAAAAGAGTGCTGAAATGCGGACAAAAAAACCGTTGAAAATCATTGATGGGTGTTGATTTAGTCGGGTGCAATTAATTCAGATGCAAATAAACAAAAAATCCGGGGTTTAACAGAGCGAGAAAGAGAGCGAGAGCGAAAAAA
>CALRTD020000313.1:0-5777 GCA_943371015.1 Synechococcus sp. UW140
AATTGCCGATATTTTTGTGGTGAATAAAGCCGACAGAAGCGGCGCACAACTGTTTGCCCGAAACCTGAATCAGCTTTTGCATCAGCGGGCTGCATCAGACTGGACGGTTCCGGTAATTAAAACGGTAGCCGCGCGCAACGAAGGAATAGATGAGCTCTTACAACAAATTACGGCGCACAGTAACCGTCCGGTCGCTAATCCGCGCCGGGCACTGCTGTTTGCCGAAAAAGCATGGAAACTCATCCAGCGCAACCGGATGCAGGATATTACCCGTCAGGAACTCATAACACGAATAGCAGAAGAATTAAAGATTGGGACTTTTCAGTTGTATCGGTTTGCCGATTCATACTCAAAAAAATGAAATAATTGTAGTTACTATTTTCTGATTATAATCAGTTAAATCTTCGCTTAACTTTCTTGCCAACATCGGTTTATATTCTGCATTATCTTATCTTGCATAAGATTTTACTATCATGAACTGCCTTATAGTTGACGACGACGAAATTGCCCGCAAAGCCGTAGAACAATGTGTTAGCCGCACAGACTTCCTCACTCTTTGCGGAAGCTGTTCGTCTGTACCCGAAGCACTTACTCTTATTCGTCAGCAAAAAATTGATCTGATTTTTTTGGACGTTGAACTTCCTGAAATGAGTGGACTGGATTTTCTTCGCACGTTTAAAGAAATTCCGCAGATCATCCTGATTACCGGTAAAAAAGAATATGCTGCCGAAGCATTCGATTACGATGTAACTGATTTCCTGCTCAAGCCCATTGATTATGCTCGCTTCCTGAAAGCAGCCATGAAAGCCCAAAGCATTCAGACCAGTCTGCAAACTCAACCAGACGGCGAAGAAGAAGCACTCTTTATTAAGAAAGAAGGAAGCCGCTTTTTGCGTATCCCGATGAATGAAATCATCTGGATTGAAGCCCTGGCTGATTATGTGCAGATAAATACCCGCGAAGGCAGGCACACGGTTCTTTCGACAATGAAATCAATAGAAAACCGATTGTCGGCCCGCGATTTTGTGCGTATTCACCGTTCCTATATTGTTCGTCTCGATAAAATTCAGGAAATAGAAGAGAACTCTGTAAACGTTGGCGGCAAGTCGTTACCGGTAAGCCGCTCACATAAAGAAGACCTCTTCCGCAGGCTGAATTTACTCTGAGAAGACATTTCTGAACCAACTCTGGTTTCATTCGTCTGGTAAAAAATACCGTTTGTCGGAAATCACTGAAAACATATCGGTTTCTTCTTTTTTCTTAATTATTTGCTCCCATATTTGCAGTGTAATGATCGATTCCCCTGACACGATCAACAACAGTAAAGTATCAGACACTGCTATGATTCGTATGGGAACGCAAGATTCAAAGTATCACAGAGAGTTGAGTAATCAACGCCGTGATATGCAGGTGATGCTCATCAAACAGTTTCACCCGATATATGAGACATTCAGGTTTGACACCTGTTCTGACTCAAAAATTGCTGAGATGTACAACTTACTTGTGGAGGGATCAGAAGGGATGAAGGATACGGAAGTGCAAACAAATGTGTAGGGGTTATGCTGTTTTGTGCTTCCGGACAGGGGCGACTTCGGTCGCCCCATTTTTTTATACAAGCGTTTGATCTTGTTGGGTTTTATTCAGGAAAACAACTTGAACAGTTTTCATTCCGGAATAGTGGATAATTCTCTGAATCTTATTCTCAGCATTGCCGAAAGTTCTTCCTATTTTCGATTTCAACATGAAACGTTTAGTTCAGCAAATCTTTTCCCAAAATACGTTTGCAGAGCGAATACTTTTTCTCGCACTGGCAGGAGGAGTTGTTGCTGATGGTATTCTGAATCATTCATTTATTCCCTTTAATGAAGAAGCCGTGATGCGCTGCTTCATTTGCATATCAGGTCTTCTGCTCTTCTCATTTTCCTTTTATTCAGACATCAGCCGACGAATGCTTCGGTTATCTGCTTATGCCGCGATGAGCATTCTGATGGCGTTTTCACTTTGGCTTTGTGTCCGCAATTCGTTTGATTTCAACAATACACTTACGCTGCTGGGTATCATCATTATCTGCAGTATGTATTTCCGAACCCTGCGCGGCTTGACTATTTATCTCTCAATTAGTTTTGCCGCAACACTTTTTGCTGCTTTGATCGTCAGCAATCCGCAAATAAACATTTACATTTTTTTGCTTCGGTTGTTATTAGGAAATATTCTAATTCTGGGACTTTCACATACTACACGCTCCTACTTTTCGCAGATACTAATTCAAAGCAAACGTATTTCAGCCGAAAACCAGCAGCTTATAGACCGGCAAACACAACTTGCAGAACAGCTTACGCATGAACAACTGCTGTCGCTGGTTGCCAACCGAGCCAATGCTGCAGTAATGATTACCTCTTCAACAGATAAAATTGAATGGGTGAATATGGTTTTTACTGAAATCACAGGATATAAAATTGAAGAAGTAATTGGCCGTGATCCCTCCTTTTTGCGTGGTGCTGATACCGATCTTGTTACTGTTCGCCGCATTGAACAACGCAAACTAAACCCTGAGCCTTTTGTTGAAGAAATCCTGAACTACCGCCGCAACGGAACTCCAATCTGGATGGAACTAAACGTTACACCTCTGCTTGACGAAGACGGACGTGTGCAGCGGTGGATTGCTATTCAGGAAGACATTACCAACCGTAAGCGAAAAGACGAAGAGCTGCGCATGAGTCAGGAACAACTCAACGTTGCGCAGCATCAGGCAAAAATTGGAAGCTGGGTTTGGTTTGATAATGATAACCGCATCCAATGCTCTGAAGTACTGGCTGATATGTTTGAACTCAAAAACTCAGACATTATTTCACCTGTGCACTTCTATAATTTTATTCACCCCGACGACCAGCAAATTGTAAAACGGGTCATAGACAACAGCCGGTTCCGAAAATCGCCTTTTGAAATTGATATCCGTTTACTGGTGAACGGCACATCAAAAAATGTGTATTTAACCGGGCAGTATGATGCCGGCAAAAAACGGATGCTCGGCACAATGCAAGACGTGTCGGAACGCAAACTGCTGGAAGAAGGCATGCGGCAAGCAGAGTTGCAGTACCGCCAGTTGTTTGAGCACTCGCAGCACATGATTGGTACGCATGAAATGGACGGCACACTTACCAGTGTAAATCCATCAGGCGCACATGCAGCAGGCTACGAACCCGAAGAACTTATTGGCCGGAACCTGTGTGATTTCTTGACCCCTGCAACTCAATCAAATTTCCCGAAATATTTAGCTCAGCTTCGTGATGAAGGAGCGAGTTCAGGACTTTTCAATTTGCAGCGGCGAGACGGCGCCACAAGCATCTGGATCTACAATAACGTAAAACTTACTGATGCACACGGTAAGGACTTTGTGCTGTGCAGCAATGTAGATATTACAGATCGTTACAACATGGAAGCTGAACTTCGTGTTGCGAAACAAACTGCAGAGGAAGCATTGATTGCCAAAGACCGGTTTGTAGCCAACATCAGTCACGAACTGCGCACACCTATGAATGCCATTATCGGCTTCTCAGAAGTGCTTGCCTCTACTCCGCTCAATGCCGAACAAAAAGAATATATAAGTGCCCTCAAAACCGCAGGTGAAACACTAACTGCGGTGATCAGCGATATTCTTGACCTTGCGCGTATTGAAGCCGGCAAAATTGAATTCAGCGAAATTCCTTTCAGTGTGCGCAATACAATGAAAGATACTTATCGCATACTGCATCAGCGTGCTGAAGCAGCAGGTCTTGATTTAATCTGGAACTGCAGCGATAAGGTTCCTGCTTATGTTTTGGGTGATGATCTTCGTTTGCGGCAGATTTTACTCAACCTCGCCGGAAACGCCATTAAATTTACCCCTGCCGGAAATGTACAAATACACTGCACCATAAACGAAGAAAGTGAAGAATCACTTGTGCTGAAATTTGTAGTTACCGATACAGGTATTGGTATTCAGGCCGATAAATTAGAGCGCATTTTTGAGCCGTTTACGCAAGCCAGCAGCGAATCAACACGTAAGTATGGCGGAACCGGACTCGGCCTCACCATTGTAAAAGATCTTACCGAACTCCAGGGCGGCTCCGTTTCTGTAAAAAGCACAGAAGGCGAAGGTTCAACATTTACCGTTTTACTGCCGGTAAAACGTGTAAGCGCTGCTGCAGTGCAGGAGGTTAATCAGGCATTGATTCAGCTTGCCAATCCCGATTCATATCATATCCTGCTTGTCGAAGACAATCCGCTTAATCAGCAATTAGCATTAAAACTAGTAACCGATTTTGGGTTTCGCACTTCACTGGCTTCTAACGGAGAAGAAGCTCTTGCCGCTTTGCGTGTACCGGGTGCAAAATTTGATCTTGTGCTGATGGATTTGAATATGCCCGTGCTTGATGGTTACGAAACTACAAAGCGTATCCGGCAAGAATTCAATTCCCCGCTGCCTATTGTTGCACTTACCGCACACTCGTCGCAAACCGAACGCGAACGCTGTCTGGAAGTTGGTATGAACGATTATCTCTCAAAGCCATTCAGAGCGAGAGAGCTTTACTACCGGATAGCCCGGCAACTTGGCGGCCATACAGATCCTTCGCCCGTGCAGCCCGCTGCCGAAACCGACAACAGCGGAACACCGCTGCAGCAGCTTGCAGCCGGCAATAAACTGTTTGAAAACGAAATGCTCTTGCTCATGCAAATTTCTGTTCCGGTAGATACGGATGCCATTTTTGAGGCGCTTGACCGAAACGATGCCGCAGCCGTGAAAGCTACTGCACACCGGCTTAAATCAACCGTTTCGCTGGCTGGCGACAAAAATTTTTCTGCACTCCTTACTCAACTCGAGAAAGATCCGCTGGGCAATAACAGTGCTTGGAAAGAGAAACTCACTGCCGCAAAAAAAATACTGCTTTCAGAAATATCAAACTGGCTGAAAGAAATTGACAGCAACTGATTTCTGTTCGGCAGAAGCTGTAAACGCGTATTTCTGCCGGTATATTTTGTCTGGCAATTTGCGTTGTTTGTGTATCTATCCTTCAAACAGCACAAACAAATGGCCACAAACTATCAGAACATTGTTTTTAAAGGCGGCGGAGTGCTCGGCATTGCTTATGCAGGCGCGCTGCAGGTTATTGAACAAAACGGCATCCTGCAAAATCTGCAGCGTGCAGCCGGAACATCGGCAGGAGCTATTACTGCTGCACTTGTTGCACTGCGTTACTCAGCAGCAGACATCAAAGCAATTGTAAATGCCACCAACTTCAAATCGTTTGAAGACGGACTTAATCCGCTGCGGGTAGCCACAAAATATGGCCTTTACGAAGGTGATGCTTTTCTGACCTGGATGCAGGAACGCATCACCAACAAAGGACTGGCGGCAACTGCTACTTTTGCCGATTTCAAAAATGCAGGAATGATGGATTTGCATGTGTTCTCAACCGATCTGAACATGGGAACTGTGCGCGAATTCTCGTTTGAAACTTCTCCAAATGTTGTGGTTGCCGAAGCTGTTCGTGCATCTATGTCTATTCCGCTCTTCTTCCGGGCCTGGCAGTTTTCGAATAATAACCCCGACAATCATATTTATGTTGACGGCGGCATGGTGCTCAACTTCCCGATCCGCACGTTCGACACCGGCACAATTCCCAACCCGCAAACACTAGGACTTTTCCTCACCGACTTGACCCCGCAGCCACCCAATACACTTGGCTACGATCACCTCGAACAATACGTGCGCATTACATTCGACACAATTCTGAACG
>CALRTD020000314.1:0-5764 GCA_943371015.1 Synechococcus sp. UW140
GAGGTTACCGAAAGCGGTCATTACCGTTTAACAGGTTTTGATCTCAGCACCTACTTTGAGGAAGACACCA
Organism: Synechococcus sp. UW140; assembly: GCA_943371015.1. Classification (GTDB taxonomy): domain Bacteria; phylum Bacteroidota; class Bacteroidia; order Palsa-965; family Palsa-965. The sequence continues at coordinate 71 of CALRTD020000314.1, forward strand.
TTCTTCTCGAAAAGTTTGACCCGAAAGCCACAACTGCAGCCGTTTACTTTGACGGCGAGAGCAAACAGTATTTTGTAAAGCGCTTTGTGTTTGAACCAACCGATAAGAAAACGTTGTTCATCACCGAACACTCAGATTCAAGGCTTGCTGTTGTCACTACACGCCCGGCAACACGCATTACACTCAGTTTTGCCAGAGCGCGCGGTGTAGATGTGCCTGATGAAACCTATGAGATAGATAAAATTATTGAAGTCCGTAACCTGAAAGCCAAAGGCAATAAACTCACTGCAAATAAGCTGAAAGAGAAAAGCGGACTTACGCTAATAGATCCGTTTGCAGAACTCAGTGAAGATGAGCTGATGGAAGAGTCAAGCGGACTTTCGCCAATGGAAGAAATGCGAAAATCATCAAAGAAAGAAAGCGGATCAGGGAACAAAGACCTGAAACTCTTTTAAATGTTGAATGGTTAATTATGAATGCTGAATGATTTTCCCCGGGATATTTTCTGACGCAATCAGAAAATGTCCCGGTTCTGTTTCATACCTTACATTCATCACTCAACACTCATCACTCAACATTTTAAAAATGAAAACAGCGGTAGTTTTTGGCTCAACCGGTTTAATAGGCAGCTTTCTGCTCAAGCAATTGCTGGCTGATGATCGCTATGCAGAGGTTCGCATTTTTGTTCGCAAGCCTACCGGAATCCGGCATGCCAAGCTCGATGAAGTGGTGACTGATTTTAAGCAACTGGATGCATTGCGGAAAGAAGTAAAGGGGGATGAAGTTTTTTGCTGTTTGGGAACAACCATAAAAACAGCCGGTTCAGAAGCGGCATTCCGCAGGGTTGATTATGAGCTTGTGCGTTGGTCGGCTTTAAGTGCTAAAGAAAATGGAGTGAAAAGTTTTCTGGTAGTTTCTTCAATTGGCGCCGCCGCTTCTTCACGAAATTTCTACCTGCGTACCAAGGGCGAAATGGAACTGGCCGTTTCTTCGGCCGGATTTGAGAAGTGTGTAATTGTTCGCCCTTCCATGTTGCTCGGGCCAAGAACCGAAAAGCGATTGGGGGAAAACATTGGTAAAGTTATAATGAAAGCTTTTGCATTTGCTGTGCCCAAACATTGGAAAGCAGTGCAGGCCGAAGATGTTGCTGCATCTCTCATTATTGCAGCCAATTCGGATCAAGAAAATGGTACTATTGAAAATGAACGCTTGATTAAACGTTTGGCTCAATAATACAGTTTATGCTTACTAACTAGAACTATTGGTACCTGCGTTTTTGGTATTCATTTTGTAATGAAGTTTGAGCAGCTTCATACCCATAAACCAAAACCAATGATCGGTGCGAAGGATGTTGTTGTCGTCCTGATAAACGTGAATGATTTCTTTCAGCGGAATACGTTTTACTTTCACAAATCCGGGTTTGTGGTGTTGAACACGATAGTATCCGGCACCGCCAAATTTAGAGCGATCAGAAACTAATCTGAAAGAACCATCGGCTAAAAATTCGGGACGAAGAACTACAGTTACATTTCCCCCGGGTAGCGGAAACACAACCCGAACGAACATGCTGCCATTGATGTTCACCGGTGCATAAAATCCGCAATACACCACCCGCTTATCAACCATTCTTTTCCGCAGCCAGCATACGAGTTCGGTATCGCCGGTTGTGGTGTTCAGCGGTATTACCTCACTGCTCATTCCTGCGCTGGTTTCCATTGGATCGAGCGGGATGTTGAGCTGATTTATTTCTTTGCTGATGGTTTTGATGAGTAACCGTGCAAACAGTTTCACGGGATAAAACGACTGCGACCAAACATCCATTGTATAGTCAGATGTTTGTTCATAAAACCGTGCAACTTCCTGTTGAAAATTCGGATGCTCTTTACTTCCGAATACAGAAAAATCAGACATTAGTCCGCTGTGGTTGGCATCGCCGATGTGGAGATTTTTTTGTGCTGCAAATTCGCGGTAAAAGGTATCACCAATGTATTTTCCGCCAATTGGCCCGTCGAGCCACGCATGTTCTGTTAGTGATATGGTTTTGCCGGTTAAGCGAAGCCAGAGGTTAATCGTCCGGGAGAAAAAAGCAGCAATCATAGAACGGGGTTTATGCTGCAAAATTAGGGAATCGCAGTTAGCGAATTACAATTTACTTCCGTTTGTAAAACCACCATTGCCAAAACCACGATGAACAAAGAAAAGTGACAAGAATAAATGCAGCCCCGCTGTAAAAAAGATGATCTGCAAATCCGCTAAGCCCGTAGTTGCTTATGAAAAGAGTAAGTGAAGCTGCGGCATTTAGCAATCCCCATACAATATTCTTTGTGTTCCCCACACCAAATCCGCTCAGCATTTTGGCTTTCCAGACACCAAGAACATAATGCGGCATGGCATTCATCAGCAGAGCGCCGGCTACAAAATCAATCCAATTATTCATTGACCTCTGTATATGTATAGATGAATTAAGTTGATTTACGTTTGTTTGACCAGCGGTGTATATGTAATGTAAACTTTGAAAGGCTAAATTTTATCGATATCGTATTCGTGTATGGTTTTTTCTTGAACAGCCAGACAAACCAGATCAGTAAATAGATTAGCCATGCAACAAACATTTTCCGGAATACTATGTATTTAATTATTGATTGTGGAAGTAAATGTTTATCCCGCCAAGATATAATCTTTTCCGTTTACAAATCCTTTTTCTTCGAGCATTCGGGCAATTTCAGTTCGTGCGCCTCTGTTGGTGATATAGCTTATTACAACACAACTTTCGGGAGGTGGAATTTCTTCTGGAGTGATAACCGGAAATCCGCCTGCCATTTTTCCGCTCAGTGCCGGATTTACATCAACATAACCGGCTATGCTGATGCCTTGCTGCACAAGATAGTTGCTTCTTTTTCGGGTAATGCGTCCTGCACCGCAAAGCCAGATTTGACGCGATTCTGCCATGCGGTTAACTTCTTTAGCGAGATACACTGCTTTAATTCTGCTGAATGCTTCCGGGCTGCAATAGGGGCTGGTGCGCGAAATGCGGTTGGGCGGGTCGTTCCAGAGCAATAATGTTTCTTCAGTTTTTCGCATTTCAACACCGGCGCTCAGCCAGCGCAGCCAGAGTTCGTAGTCTTCCGGAAAATCGCCTTTGCGGTAACCACCGTGTTGTCTGATCAGTTCTGCTCGGAACATCACCGAAGGGTGCGCCAGCGGCGATTCTACAAAGCGGTTCAGTTGAATTTCTTCGGGTGTGCGCAGTGTATTGAGCCAGGCAACGTGCTCGGCATAGCCTTTTTGCAGCACTTCATCGCCGCCGTGTTCAACTATACAGCTTACCAAGCCGCAGTGCGGATGCTGTTCCAGCAATGTAACTTGTTTTTCGATGCGCTGCGGATGCATACGGTCATCAGCATCCATGCGGGCGAGCAGGGGAGCGCGGGCTTCGGCAACTAATCCGTTCAGCGCATGCACAATGCCGTGGTTTGTGGAAGTGCCAAACACCCGAATGCGACTATCAGCTGTTGCCGCAGCATTTAGAATATCGGCACTCCGGTCTGTTGAACCATCGTTCCAAACTAAAATTTCAAGATCAGTAAATGTTTGGCTCCGAATGCTGTTTAACGCCTGCTCCAAATAAGCATCAGCATTGTAAACAGGCATCAGCACCGAAACAAGTACGGCCATTAGAATGAATGATTAATGAGTGAAAAATTGATTAACGCACCTGCTTTTGTTCCTGAAGCAATTGCATTTGACACAGTTCTGAAAAAGTCAGTACTGTCTCCGGCTGCAAATATTCCGGGAATTGTTGTCTCTGCTTTTTCATTCACCGCAATATGACCATTTTCGGTAAGCTGGCAACCTAAATTTTCGGGTAATTTGCAGTGCTGTTCCATTTCCGGACGAACATAAACTGCATTGAGAAATAATTTTTCGTTATTCGAAAAAACAACAGCAGTTAACCGACCATTGTTATGCACAAAACTATCGATTAACTCTTCGCGGATTTGTATGTTTTTGCTGTTCAGTTTCAGCACTTGTTCGTTTGTGAGTTCGTGTTTTCCGTTGGTAAGTATGGTCAGTTGGTTGGTCCAGTTGCTGATTAATTTCCCCACTTCAAATGCAATTTCTCCCTTTGCCAGAATTGCGGTAGGCTGATTTCTTACTTCGTAGCCGTGACAGTAGGGACAATGCAGCGCTGAAATTCCCCAGCATTCTGCAAGTCCTTTTATTTCCGGCAATTTATCGCGCATGCCAGTTGCGAACAATAATTTTTTTGCCATTAAATGCTGTCCGTTTTCGATACCGATACTGAAACCGGTTTCGGTTTGCCTTGCTGATATTGCATTTCCATTGACCAGCTTCACGGTAGAGTAGGCGAGTACTGCGTTTCTGGCTGCTTCTGTTAGTTCGGCAGGTGTTTTTCCATCGCCGAAAAGAAAATTGTGGGATTCCGGTGTTTGCCGGTTACATGGTTTTCCGCTGTCGATAATCAGTACATTTCTCAACGAGCGGCCTAATGTCATACCTGCCGATAAACCAGCATAACTACCACCAATAATAATTACGTCGTATGTGGTTGTTTCATCCATTTTTTTGATTTTGGTGAGGTGAGTTACTTTATTGGTTTGCTGCTTTTTACTGCTGTCAAGTGCAAAGATATTATAATGCAATAATGTTGCATTATAATTTTATCCACCAGAGGCAGATTTTGCATATTAACTTTGCGACATGCAGCATTTTGAAACCACAATCGGAACTAGTTTGCAGGAAGCGGCCAGTTGGCTTATTGCCGGTGAGTGCATCGGTATTCCTACTGAAACTGTTTACGGATTAGCTGCAAATGCGCTTGATGCTTCTGTTGCTGTTAAAATTTTTGAGATCAAGAACCGCCCTGCATTTAATCCGCTTATTGTGCATGTGCACGATGCCGGCGAATTTGAAAAGTACGCAGCAGAAGTCCCTGAACTGATAAAACGGCTGGCAGCAGAATTTTCGCCGGGGCCGCTTACCTACATTTTACCCAAAGCGGATAACATTCCTGATATCATTACAGCCGGCGGAGACACAGTGGCGCTTCGGGTTCCTGCACATCCGTTTACCCGCGAATTATTGAGAATGTTGCCGTTTCCGCTTGCCGCTCCAAGTGCCAATCCGTTTGGTTATATCAGTCCGGTAACTGCAAAACACGTAGCTGATCAGCTGGGCGGCAAAATTCCTTATGTGCTCAACGGAGGGGCCTGTGAAGTAGGCGTGGAGTCAACTGTAGTTTCCGTAAAAAACGGGAAGCTGGTAGTCCTCAGGCTTGGCGGTCTTTCAACCGAAGTACTCGAAAAGGTTGCCGGCGAGGTAATTTATGAGCTCAATGAATCATCAAATCCGCAATCGCCCGGTCAGCTTAAATCGCATTATGCGCCTCGTATTCCGCTCAGATTGGGCATTCCTGATATTGAACCTGTAAATACTAAAGTAGCGGTTTTGGGATTTCGATCGGTTCCGGCTTGGCATTCAGTTACGGCTTCAGAAGTGCTTTCGGCTACTGGTGACTTAAATGAAGCCGCCAGAAATTTGTTTGCCGCAATGCGCAGGTTAGATGAAGCCGAAGCAGATATCATTTATGCCGAAGTAGTGCCACAAGAAGGATTAGGAAAAGCAATAAATGATAGACTAAAACGAGCATCTGTTGAAAACTTTTAAATTAAT
>CALRTD020000315.1:0-5763 GCA_943371015.1 Synechococcus sp. UW140
ATCTATTCCTTTTCCATTATCCGAATAGAAGATGAGCAGTGCATCAGATTGTTGAATAAACGAAAGCTTTACTTCAGGTGTTCCGTTCGAATATTTCACGGAATTAGAAAGCAAATTCTGAAACAAACTTTTGACCCGCGCAGCAGGCATGGGGAGTGTTTCAAACTCTTGTGCTGTAACAGAAACACTCAGCGGAGCCTGATTTTGCAGCTGCTCCGTTATTTCTCTGATAATTGGCAAGAAAGGTGTATCACTCAGTTCGTTTTCGGTAATATGACTTGTAACGCGGTGCAGTTGCAGGAATCCTTTTATGGTTTCATTTCCCGATATGCAAGTCTGGCGAAGCATTTCTGAAAGCTCAAGTACTTTTTTCATATCGTTTTTCAACGCATACTTATGAATCATCAGCGCCAGCGATTGACCATTGGTAACTATCGTTTTCAGATCATGTGAAACGTGATAATTAAATGTATTGTATGATTCGTTCAGCTGAAGAAGTTGCTGATTGCTGCGAATTAAGTTTGCATTGATTTCCTGCCTGTTTTCGGCCATTCTGCCTGCAATGAAGAAAGCCAAGCCCAGAAATAACGGAGCTGTTGCAATAATATAGTGCAGCGGATTTTCGGAGAAAATAATTCCAATCTTTTCAAGACTAAAACTATCTTTTCGGATAATGTAGCAATCAAAAAAAACAGCAAATACCGGGAACATACATCCGAACAGCACGCCGAACAGTAAGTAGCGGTATTTAGTGCTTATTTTTTTGAACATGAGTGAAATTTTACAAATACCCTTGCTTAAAAGTAACGAGTCAACAGAGATTTAAGCACTGCTGTTTCGAGCGGTTTTGAAAGGTATTCTTTCGCACACGGAAATCGTTCAAAAGCTTCCAGATCGCGCTTGTGCTGAGAGGAAGTAAGCATAAAAAACATCGGAATTTTTGATTGGTCTTCAATCCTGTTTTCGACCTCTTCCAAAAATTCATAACCATCCATATCCGGCATTCTGATATCCAGAAGCACAAGATCGGGCAGTGCTTCATTATTTTGGAGCCGGTATTCTATTTCAGCTAATGCTTCTGTCGGATTATTGAAAGCGGTTACCGATTCGATTTCATCAATTTCGGTAAGCATGTCTTCCATGTACAGGTTATTGATGTCAGAATCATCAACCAAAAGAACATGAATCTTTTTCATCAGGGGCGTTTGTTGTTATCAGAACGTCTTCGCCGAGCAGTTCCTACAGCCAAAAATAAGAATATTCAATGACCAAGTGCATAAAAACAAAACAGCAACCCGTTGTGAGTTGCTGTTTTAAATTTAGAACTGCAAATATGTTTAGTTCCGATACATGACTGCTTTCACAGCATCCATCAGTTTTTTCGGATTGGGCAGCGCTGCATCAATCAGCGAAAGCGCATAGGGCAGGGGCACATCGGCAGAAACTACACGTCCGATTGGCGCATCCAGGTAATCAAATGCGTCTTTCTGAACGCGGAAAGTAATATCTGTAGAAATAGATGCCAGCGGCCAGGCTTCTTCAAGAATTACCAAGCGGTTGGTTTTCTTTACCGAGCGGATAATGGCTGCATAATCAATCGGACGTACAGAACGCAGGTCGATGATTTCGCAGGAAATGCCTTCTTTGGCCAATTCATCGGCTGCAACGTAAGCGTGCTTGATAATTTTGCCAAACGAAACGATTGTTACATCTGTTCCTTCGCGTTTTGTTTCGGCAACACCAATCGGCAGCAAATATTCACCTTCAGGAACTTCGCCTTTATCGCCATACATCAGCTCCGATTCCATGAAAATAACCGGATCATCATCGCGGATCGCTGATTTGAGCAGCCCTTTCGCATCGTAAGGATTGGAAGGCACAACCACTTTCAACCCCGGCGTGTTGGCAAACCAGTTTTCAAAAGCCTGTGAGTGCTGTGCGCCCAGCTGACCGGCATTGCCTGTAGGCCCGCGGAACACCATCGGAATATTGTACTGTCCGCCCGACATGCTCAGCATTTTTGCTGCCGAGTTGATCACCTGATCAATAGCCACAAGCGAAAAGTTGAAGGTCATAAACTCGATAATCGGACGAAGGCCGTTCATGGCAGCACCCACACCGATACCGGCAAAGCCAAGTTCTGCAATAGGTGTGTCAATTATGCGCTTGGGGCCAAATTCGGCCAGCATGCCCTGACTTACTTTATAAGCTCCGTTGTACTCGGCAACTTCTTCGCCCATCAGAAACACGCGCTCATCACGGCGCATTTCTTCGTTCATTGCCTCGCGGAGCGCTTCACGGAATTGGAGAGTTCTCATCAGATTTGATCCTGCCGTTTAACGTAGCAGGCCGACAAAAATAAGATTTTCGTGCAACCGGGCAGCATAGTGCCGCCGGGCTGAGAAGAATTAATCCAGTTTTGAACCGTAAAAATGCAAAATCGGGAAGCAGAATACCCTCTGTTTCCCGATTTTAGCCGCAGAACCAAAGGTTATACGCCAAACTGACTCAGGTGGTGGTCAAGATGCTTGTACAGCATATTGTTCCACTCATTTTTGGTCAGCACACCAAACGAATGCGATTCTTTCCCATCGAAATGGCCTTCGCCAAGTTCTTGTGTTTTACTGATATAGTCGATCAGGCGTTTTTGTTCCGCTTCAAAATTCTTCTCGTCGTTGATAAGAAATGCAGGTGCAGTTTGCCCGTTCTTTTTGTAAGGAGCAGTAGTCACCACACTTTTCTTCACCATCATTTTCAGTATAAAACGCATAAAAGCTCCCGGTTTCGGATGTTTATCTTCATACATCATTTCATACGTAACGTTGCAATGGGCAAGCATTTGAGCAACATTCATTTTCCCCCAAACAGCAGCCGTTTCGGGTGTAAGTTGCTTTATTCGGGCAATAACTGCTTCCGAAACTGGTTTTGAAAAAATGTTTGGTAAATCCATACTGAGGCTTTTTTGATTAGGGCTGGTTGATTCGGCAAGTTTACACAGAGAAAGGCAATTTTGATCACTGCTGATGTTTAATTAATTTTAAGTTGAATTGGTTTGCTGTTTTTGCTGCTGTTGTTTGCTGAGAGTTGTGAGCTAAAATGGGGTTGTTTTCAAAATCAATCTTCTTTATATTTATCCATGTAGTTGAATCGGGAAAGCTTCAATGACTTACCCTGGAAATGAAATAACCCCAGTTTCACCAAATTTTCAAACACAATAACACGTAGGTTACTAACAATGAAAAAAATCACTTTTTCAATTCTTTTATTTTTTCTTATAACATTAATGTGTTGTGGAGAGATAGATAATAATGTATCTAAATGTAATCAGAGGGGGTGTGAGAATTTCAGTTTTGGTTGGTATCTATCTGGAAAAAATCAACCCGATTCAAATGTTCATGTAATCATATATCCCAAGTATAATATACAGTATCGGATTTTAAGGGATTGTATTATTGATGAAAATATGATTGATAGCGTCGTAAAGAATTCATTAGGGTCTTTTTGTGAAGTAAAGTTTATATTAAACTCACGAGGCAAAAAAGTTTTAAATGAAATGACGAAATTTCATTTCGATGAAATTTTGGTATTTGTTGTTAATGATCAAGTTTTACAGTTAACAAGTTTAGATTATCGAGAGAATAATGGCGAATTATATTATACTGATTTGTGTGAGTATATTTCAGATATAGATTGCTTAATTTATAAAATTAATTGTAGAATTCAATTGAGCCGTAAATCAAAATAGGGTTGTGTTCAAAATCAATCTTCTGTATATTTATCAGCGTAGCTGATTTAGGGAAGGCTTCATTACAACTCCTGAATTAAGTTTATAACCCACAAAAATGATAACTACCGAAGAAGCAAAACAAATTGCATACGGCACCATCTTCTATTCCGATTTCGCATTAACGATTTTTCAGGAATTTGATTATGGTTGGTACTGTTCTTATCAGACAAAGAAATATATTGAAACTGGAAATATTTATTATGCCGCGGCAGGAGGTTCTCCGTTTATTATTGATAAGAGAACAGGAGAAGTAATATTTGGTAATGCTTATATTAAAGGAAATTTATTAATTGGATTATTTAGTCGATATAAAGATGATTTTAAAAAATTAGAGTATTTCTTGAGCAATAAATACTTGAAAAGTCGATAAAATGGTTTTGTTCAATTCGATAAAGTCGGTTTGTGGGTTGTGTTTATACTATCACCTTAACCACACTCTCTAGGAAACCTGATTTTTTCAAAATCAATCTTCTGTATATTTAGCAGCTTTGTTGATTTGGGGAAGGCTTCAACAGTTAACTATTATCTTTTACGAATTGTTGGATTTTCAAATAGAGGAGAAGCAGTAACTGACTTACCAGCAAATGAACAATGGACACAAACACCTAGATTAACAGCAAATGAAACAACAGCTCCCGCTAATTAAGCTTCAGCTATCGATAATGCTGAGTATAATTTATTGTACATTGTTTTTGGGATGCAAAACAATAACATATAAATATCACTTCCTAAACGATCCTAAACAACCAATTGTCGCAATTGAAAAGTATAGAGTTAAGGGGAGAGATACAGTCCCTTTTGGTTGGTGGAGTGAATATTATTCAGATGGATCAATATCACGTAGAGCAAAGTATGATAGAATTGATGGTAAACTTCGTCCAAGAAAAATAATTTATTATCATAATAACGGGAATGTGGCTGAAAAAGTGAGAGGTAAAAACGGTAGGCAAGCAGGTATAGGTCGGCAATACTATCCCAATGGACAACTAGCTATGAAAGCTCATTATAAGAATGATTCAAAATTTGGCACTGCTAAATATTTTTACGAGAATGGAAAAATTAAGGCTAAGGGTAGGCATGGCGGTATAGCGATTGCAGTCAAAATTGATTCAGTAGGTAATATAACTCCTGATACAATATGGCACAATCAGGCATCACTTATCGGTGTTTGGAAATATTACTACCCCAATGGTCAGTTAAAAGAATCGGGGAGGTACTTGCCGTATATTCTACGCAAGGAAATCCCAACTGTCGATACCTTGTCTCTTAATCTTATTGAAACTACCCCTCGTACTGAAACAATTCTTTTTAAAACTGCTGAATGGAAGTATTGGAGCGAATCCGGGGGATTTCTCAAGAGCGAGTTTTATGATGATCGAGGCAAACTTTTAAGAACAGATTCTATAAAATAACGGTCGTTAGTCGAGAGTCGTGCGTAAAATTAGGGTTGTGTTCAAAATCAATCTTCGTTATATTTATCAGCTTATTTTATTGTGGGAATGCTTCACTTCCTATGCTAATTTATTAAGTAAAAAAATATGAATAATCTAATAAATATATCATTCAATGATATATCATTAACTAGAAAATCTCAACACTTATCTATTTATCTTTCTCAGTGGTTTAACTATCACTTAAAATCCAATTGGCCTAAAATTATTAATATTAATATTGAGAATGATGTTATTGCTGCCCATATTGAAGGGCAAAATAAAAGCATAATTAATTTTTCTCTTGGATTGGAATATGATAATTTGAATAGTATATCTGCAAAAGAGTTCAATACTTTATTGTTTCAATCTGTTTTGGATGCAATATCAATTATATCAAATGAGAAGGTTGAGAATACCCTTGTTATTCTTAAGGATGATTTCAACAAGAATAATATTTCAATAAAACCAATAATTATTTATGAGTCTAAAATAGTGCCTGATAATTACAGTAATATGCAGTTGGAAATATGTGGCAGCTTAGAT
>CALRTD020000316.1:0-5754 GCA_943371015.1 Synechococcus sp. UW140
CGCACCGGAATGCGTGGCCGGTTAATGCGTACAAAGAAATTAACCATTACACGCACCGAAGTTACATCTGTGCAAACCGCAACACCTTTTACACCACCCAAAGCACACAACTGTGCCGCCATTTCGCGCGCTGATGCCGAAAACTGAACTGGCATGTGTGCAATGATAAGTACACCCGGATTAGGCAAAACGCCAAACCCGCGCGCTGCTTTGTAGATCTCACCAACATCGTTGGGTTCTACCTCAGCACCATCATTTAACTCAATAATGATCTGACTTCCCTGCTTTGCTACGCGACACGCACGCAGCAACGAATATGTACCGTTGTGCACAAACACCTTTCTGTTTAGATATGTATGCAGGGGGATTGAATGCGAAGTAAGAAGTTTTTTTTGAAATGATGAGTTATTGTTACAAAAAAATAATCCGGATTAATATAACCTCAGTTATTTCCGGTAAAAATTCATCTCATCAAGATATAACCAAGCTGCATCAGGCATATAAAAACGGATATCTTTTTTATTCTTCAGCGCCTCACGTATAAAGGTGGATGAAATTTCCATGACGGGCGCTTCTGTATATTTCACCGAAGGATGATTACGCAATTCGCCGCCATCAAAGCCCGGGCGGGGATAAACATATATTTCGTAATGCTCAAGAATTACCTCGTAGTTCTTCCATTTCTTCAGCGACTGAAGATTATCAGCACCCATAATCAGTGCAAATTTATAGGAAGGATATTTCTCACTGAGCCAGGCAAGAGTTGTTACAGTGTACGAAGGCTGCGGAAGTTTAAACTCAATATCACTCGCCTTCAAGTCAGGATGATCGCCAATAGCACGATGTACCATTTCAAGACGGTGATGGTCGGCAAGCAGTGTTTTTTTCTCTTTCAGCGGATTATGCGGCGAAATAACAAACCAAAGTTTGTCGAGATCGGTAAATGAAATCATGTAATTGGCCAGCACAAGATGCCCAACATGCACAGGATTAAATGAGCCGAAAAACAGTCCTACTTTTTGATTCATTTATTTTGCCGCTTGCGGTGCTGTACTTAAAAATTTGCTCACCAATTCAACCGCCTCTGCTTTGGCAACTTCAAGCTCAGCATTCAGCAACTGATAGTCGAATTTTTCGGCAAACTGAAGTTCCTGTCCGGCTTTGGCAAGGCGCATCAGAATTTTTTCTTCAGGCTCTGTAGCACGGTAGCGCAGGCGTTCTTCGAGTGCTGCAACCGATGGCGGTTTTACAAAAACAGACAAGGCCGCATTACCAAAAATCTTTTTCAGATTCATTCCGCCTTTTACATCCACATCAAAAATAACGCAGTGTCCTTTTTTCCAGATGCGTTCTACTTCAGCTTTCAGTGTGCCGTAGCATTGTTGCTGATATACCTGTTCCCATTCCACAAATTCGTTTCGGGCAACACGTTCATCAAATTCAGGCTGAGAAAGAAAATAGTAATCAACACCATGTTGCTCGTCGCCACGCGGAGCGCGGCTTGTAGCCGAAACCGAAAACTCGAGTTGAGGAAACCTCGAACGCAAGTAATGCACAATGGTAGTTTTACCCGCACCCGACGGAGCTGAAAATATGATCGCTTTGCCGCTGTATTCGGTCATTGACTCAGAGCACGTTGAGAAGTTGTTCTTTAATTTTTTCGAGCTCGTCTTTCATCTGCACAACAATCTTTTGAATTGAAGCATCATTCGCTTTTGAGCCAATGGTATTGATTTCGCGGCCAATTTCCTGAGCAATGAACCCCAGTTTTCTTCCGCTTGATGCTTCATTCATGGTTTGCAGAAAATATTCGCAATGCGTTTGCAGACGAAGCTTTTCTTCGGTAACATCAAATTTTTCTAAATAATAAATCAGTTCCTGCTCAAAGCGGTTCTGATCAATTTTATCGGGACCAACATTATCGGCCAGCGCTTTCTGCAATCGTTCGCGCACTGCTGCAGTACGCTGCGGATCAAGAACTGCTATTTCGGCAAGCTTTGCGAGAATAAGTCCGATACGCTGCTCAAATTCAGAAGCCAGTACGCGACCTTCTGTTTCGCGGAAATTATTGAATGCCTCAACTGCTTGTTTTACTGTAACCGAAACTGCTTTCCATTCGTTTTCATCCAACTCCTGACGCTCCTGTTTCATTACATCAGGCATGCGCATTACAATTTGCAGGATATCAGAATGATTTGGCTGACCAACACTGGCTGCAATGCGGGTCATTTCATTGTAGTATGCAGTAAACAGAGATGCATTGATAAGCGAAGTTGCGGCCTCGCCGGTTGCTTCGCCATAAATTGCGAAATCAATTTTACCACGCTCGGCAGTACGCGAAAGCTCGGTGCGCACCTCTGCTTCTTTCTCGCGATACTGTGATGGCATGCGCAGATTAAGATCCAGCTGGCGGCTGTTGAGTGAACGGATTTCTACCGTTACTTTTTTCTGGGGCAATTCACATACGGCTTTGCCGAAGCCTGTCATTGATTTCATCGGATTCAAATGTAGTGAATGTTAGTTGTTCTTCACTGCTGCCGAACGACTGGCTAACCATACGCCGGTGAAAATCAGAAAAGCGGAAACCAGTTTCTGCCACGAAAGTTCGTCTTTGCCCAACCACAATGCAATGGCAGCGGCCAGTAATGGTTGCAGGTAAATATATGCACTTACTACCGACGGACTGAGTGCACTGAGCGCATAGGTATTGAGCAGATACGCCACAAACGTAATCCCGAAAACTACAAACAACACATCAAACCAATGCCGCGATGTGAATGAAGCCCAATCAACTGCCGCCAGCTGCGAAATTCCGAACGGGAAAACCAGAATACCGCCAAACAAAAACACCCAACTGAGAATAGTAACTGTGTGGTATTTGCTCATCAGTGGTTTTACAAGTACGAGATAAGTTCCCCACGAAAGCGCATTGATAAAAATGAACAAATCACCAAGCGCATCGTCTTCTCGTGTGCCGCTGCTGCCGCCGGTAAGAATGAGCACTGCTGCTCCGCCAAGCCCGAGCAAAATGCCGCTCAAACGGGTAAGTGTAATTCGTTCGCGCAAAATAATATTGCTGATGATAAGCACCAGCAGCGGCGAAGTAATCATAATAATTGCCGCGCTGATGGGGGCTGTGCGGCTCAGTCCGGTCATGAACAAACTTTGGTTGAGCGCTACACCAAAAATCGAAAGCAGGAAAAGTTTCGGGAGATCGCGGTTCTCAACACGTTCACGAATGATGAAACGGCTGAGCCAAAACAGCGGAGCAGCTCCTGCAATGCGCATGAGCACAAAGCCCAGCGGTGCTATGTGCGAGGGTGATACTTCTTTAACAAGAGAGAAGCTGAGTGCATAAATGCACATAGCTGCAATGAGCGCGAGGTGCGCCAGCAGTGTTTTTGACATGGCGCTGCAAAGATCGCTATTGCCGGCTTATTTCACAGCTTCTTTAGCAGCTGCTACTGTATTTTTTGAGCTTCCGATAAAAATCTGATTCCCGATAATTATGGTTGGGCGCTTCAGAAATGTGTATTCTTCAAGAATATAGCGGCGATAATCTTTCTCGGTAAGGGTCATTGTATTGAGTCCCATTGAGCGATATTTCATGGCAATACGACTAAACAATGGCTCATAACCTCCGGCTAGTTTCGCCATTTCGTCGATCTGCTCCGGTGTAATCGGCTCTTCTTTAATATCCTGAAACTTGATTTTTTTGTTTTTCAAATCAAGTGCGTCAATAATTTTTTTGCAGGTTCCGCAGTTTCCGAGATGGTAAATTTTGTTCATGTCCGGGTTTTGAATTGATATACGCAACAGTAAACGTTTATGGTTTCCTAAATGTTCTGAGGCTTCGACGGATGTTAATTATAAAGGATAAAATCTGCCGGATTCGGGCGATAATCAGCATCGGTATTGTTATACTTGCCTCACTTTACATCAGCATTTAATGGTTTTTGCAAGCTTAACCTTTCTTTACATATTCCTCCCGCTTAACCTCATTCTGTATTACCTGTCGAAAAACAGTATGTACAGAAATGTGCTGCTTACCCTTTTCTCATTTGTGTTTTATGCCTGGGGCGAACCGGTTTGGATTTTACTCCTCATTTTTTCGTCGATGGTGGATTATGCCAATGCTTTGTTCATCGAAAAATATCGGGAAACAAAATGGGCGAAACTGGGCATTGTTTCAACGATTGTGTTTAATGCCGGCATTTTAATGGCCTTTAAATACAGCGGGTTTGTAATCGAAAACATCAACCTGGTGGTTGGCACATCGCTGCCGGTTCCGGAATTTGCATTGCCGGTGGGTATTTCGTTTTATACGTTTCAAACCGTTTCGTATGTGATTGATGTGTATCGACGTGAGGTTCCGGCACAGCGTTCGCCAATGAAGTTTTTGATGTTTGTGAGTTTGTATCATCAGTTGGTTGCTGGTCCTATTGTGCGTTACAGCCATATCGCGCATGAAATCGACAACCGGAAATTCAATATTGGTGATATTAGTTCCGGCATCAGCAGGTTTTGTATCGGCTTATTCAAAAAGGTTTGCATTGCTAATGTTGCAGGCGAACTTGTGGTCAAATATCTCGACAGCGATTTTCTGGCATTATCCGTTGGTGAAGCGTGGTTCGGGCTGATCATGTTTTCGGTGCAGATTTATTTCGACTTCTCCGGCTACTCGGATATGGCCATCGGTTTGGGGCGTATGTTTGGTTTTCATTATCATGAGAATTTCAACTATCCGTACATCGCCAAATCAGCTACCGAGTTTTGGCGGCGCTGGCACATTTCTCTCGGTACTTTTTTCCGCGATTACCTCTACATCCCGCTGGGCGGCAACAAACGGCTTCCGGTTCGCAATCTGTTTATTGTATGGCTGCTTACCGGTTTGTGGCACGGTGCAAGCTGGAATTTTATTTTCTGGGGCTTGTATTTCGGTTTGCTGATTTACATCGAGCGTATTTTTCTGTTCAAACTGCTTACAAAAATTCCGGCAGCGTTTTCACATTTGTATCTTTTACTGGCCGCTGTACTGGGCTGGGGACTTTTTTACTTTGAAGACCTGAACCGTCTCGGAGCGTTTTTCGAAATTTTATTCGGCAAAAACCACAGCGGCGGATTCTGGGATATAAAACTTACACTCGATCTTCAGGAAAATATGTTCTGGTTGCTGCTTGCTGTACTTCTCTGCCTGCCGGTTTACCATGTTTTTAACAGGCGAATTCGCCGGCAGATTACAAAGCACAATCGTCCCTATTTCATTCTTGCTTCATCTGTTTTCAGTTTGCTGCTTTTATTTTTGGCAACGGCAATGCTTACCGGTAAGTCTTACAATCCGTTTATCTATTACCGATTCTGATCCATGAAAAAGCATCGTCAACTTCGCAAGCGATTAGCCTGGATCAACCTGGTTGTATTCGGAACTGTGCTTACAGTTACCGGCATTCTGTTTTTTGCATTACCTAAAATAAATTCGTCGGTTGTCGAAAACAGAAGGCTTACACCGTTTCCGCAATTTTCATGGCATTCGTTTTTTGAAGGGCAGTTTACGGATAGCCTCGACCAATATGTTGCCGATCATTTTGCCTTTCGCGAGGAGTTGGTGAGCACATCTTTTCAGTTGGCCGAGTGGCGGGGACTTCCAAACAAAGAAGTGAAATTCTACGATGCGTCTCAACTCAAAAAGAATAATCCGAAAGCCGCAACACAGGGCATTCCAGCCACAGCAGCTGATTCGCTGGCAAGTGCCGA
>CALRTD020000317.1:0-5728 GCA_943371015.1 Synechococcus sp. UW140
GACAAAGGTTGGGTATTTCTTTGCCAAATTGGCTGAAATCTCTATCTTTGCCGTCCCAAATAAAAGGGGATAACTAAAAATCTAACAACATGTACAACTACGAGACCGTCTTCATTTTGACTCCCGTTTTGTCTGAAGATCAGGCAAAGGAGGCGGTGGGCAAGTTTCGCAAGACGTTGAACGACGTTAATGCAAACATCGTCCATGAAGAAAGCTGGGGCCTGAAAAAGCTGGCATACCAGATTCAGAAAAAATCAACAGGCCATTATCACCTGTTCCAGTTCACCACTGAGAACCACAAGGCGATCAATGATCTTGAAGTAACCTTCAAGCGCGATGAGCGCGTGATGCGTTTCATGACCGTTGCTCTTGATAAGCACGCTGTTGCTTACAGCGAGAAACGTCGCAACAAGGCGAAAGCCAAAAAAGAAGCTACCGCTTAATTATCAACCGCTAAAACTGGATTCAAAATGGCTGAAGCAAATGCTGAAATCCGCTACCTGAACCCCCCAACGGTTGAGGTAAAAAAGAAAAAATACTGCCGCTTTAAGAAAGCCGGTATTAAATATATTGACTACAAAGACGCTGACTTCCTTCTGAAGTTTGTTAACGATCAGGGCAAAATTTTGCCGCGCCGTCTTACCGGCACATCGGTTAAGTACCAGCGCAAAGTATCGCAGGCTATCAAACGCGCCCGCCACATTGCTCTGATGCCTTACGTAGCTGACCAGCTTAAATAATTGAAAAGGAGGAACACACTATGGAAGTCATCCTGAAACAAGATGTAAAAAACCTCGGCTACAAAGACGACGTTGTGTCGGTTAAGCCCGGTTATGGCCGTAACTTTCTGATTCCGCGTGGCATTGCTATCATGGCTGATGCTACCGCGAAGAAAGTACACGCTGAAAACGTTCGTCAGCGCGCTCACAAAGAAGCTAAAGTTCGCGAAGAAGCTGAAAAACTCGCTAACAAACTCAAAGACATGATCGTTAAAGTTGGTGCTAAAGCCGGCGAAAACGGTAAAATCTTTGGTTCTGTAACCGGAGTTCAGCTTGCTGAATCACTGCGCAAACTCAACATTGAGATTGATCGCCGCAACATCACTATCGAAAACGAAGAAAACGTAAAAACACTTGGCACCTATCAGGCTAAAGTGCGCATCCACAAAGATGTGGTAGCTACATTCAGCTTCGAAGTAGTTGGCGAATAATCGTACTGAACACTTTGTTCGACGTTTGTTACTGAATTGAAATCTCCTCAACAGCCATGTTGGGGAGATTTTGTTTTATAGGCTGTTACTGGATTTTCTTACTAACGATTTCACGTCTTTTTCGCCTTCCCGCAAGAACTGCGGGTGTTGCTTTTCTCAACAAGACCTTTCAGGTGTTCTTTCCAAAAGCATCTCAGTCGGGCAAAAAATCCATTGAAATCAAAGCGCAATAAAATCCCCTGACAGCCTCTTGTGTCCGCGCATCTTCTTTTCGCGTATTTTTGAGATCTCTAACAGCTTCTCAATCTACGCAGCTATGCAAATGCCCGTAAGGGAAAATATCAGACTTGCTCTCGACTCTATTAAGGGGCAGAAGCTGCGTACCGTGCTCACAATGCTCATCATCATGCTGGGCATTATTTCATTGGTTGGAACACTTACGGCTGTGGATGTGCTGAAAGCAACGCTCACCAACAGTTTCACCAGCATGGGTGCAAATACATTCACCATTCGCAATCGTGAAACTACAGTGCGTATCGGCCGCAGCGGGAAACAGCCCCGGCGCTACCGTGCCATTACTTACTACGAAGCCCTCGAATTTTCTGAACGCTTTACCTATCCGGCTACCGTTTCGGTTTCAACCCTTGCCTCAATGGGCGCAACGCTGAAATTCGGTTCCGAAAAAACGAATCCCAACATCCGGGTTTTTGGCAGCGACGAAAACTACATCTTCACCGGCGGCTACGAAATTGCCAAAGGCCGTAATTTCTCGCCGCAGGAAGTGCGCCAGGGCGATCATGTAGTTATTCTCGGAAGCGAAGTAGCGACAACGCTTTTTACTAAAAAAGAAGATCCCGTTGGACAGGTGATTACCGTTGGCAGCAACAAATACAGGGTTATCGGTGTGCTTAAAAGTAAAGGCAACAGTGCCGGAATGGGTGGCGATAAAATGGCGCTCCTGCCTGTTGAGAATGTGCGGCAATATTTCTCCTGGCCCAATATGTCATACACCATAAGTGTGCTTGCCAAAAGTGCATTGCAGCTCGAACCCACTATTGGCGAGGCTACCGGAGTGTTTCGCATTGTCAGGAAAGTTCCGGTTACCGAGGAGGATAATTTCGAAATTACCAAGAGCGATAGTGTTGCCGCCACGCTTATTGATAACCTGAGCTATGTAACACTAGGGGCCACACTTATCGGAATCATCACACTTTTTGGCGCTGCAATCGGGTTAATGAACATTATGCTGGTTTCGGTTACTGAGCGCACACGGGAAATTGGTGTACGGAAATCGCTCGGCGCCACCAAAAGCACCATCCGCAACCAGTTTCTGGTCGAAGCTATTGTCATCTGCCAGCTTGGCGGTTTACTTGGCATTATCCTTTCGCTGGTGGTTGGCTTGATTATGTCGCTGAGTTTAGACGGTACATTTTCTATGCCCTGGGTTTGGATTTTGGCCGGAATTGTGATCTGCTTTGTGGTTGGAGTAGTTGCCGGACTATATCCCGCGCAGAAAGCCGCCCGCCTTGATCCGATTGAAGCGCTGCGGTACGAATAACGCGGGAGTTCAAAACTTCGTTAAAAATGATCAGCGAACTTATTTCCCGACAGCATTTTCGTATGCTAGCCGCGAACGAATTTGTACCTTTGACTATTCATTCAAAAATAGAATTTAACCACACAAGAAAACAGCTATGTTGTTCGATCTCGACATGATCAAGGCCGTGTATGATGCACTGCCGGGTAAAGTGGAAGCCGCACGTAAACTGACCGGCCGTCCGCTCACGCTGACTGAGAAAATTCTTTATGCTCACCTCACCGAAGCGTTGCCCGCGCAGCCCTATTCACGAGGCAAGGATTATGTAGATTTTAATCCTGATCGTGTTGCCATGCAGGATGCAACTGCGCAAATGGCACTGCTCCAGTTTATGCAGGCCGGCCGCAAACAGGCTGCTGTTCCGTCAACTGTTCACTGCGATCACCTTATTACCGCTAAAGACAGTTCACAGAAAGATCTTGACCGTGCTATTCAGGTGAACAAAGAGGTGTACGACTTCCTTTCATCTGTTTCAAATAAATACGGAATCGGCTTCTGGAAACCCGGAGCAGGAATCATTCACCAGGTAGTGCTCGAAAACTACGCATTCCCCGGCGGTATGATGATCGGTACAGACTCACACACTGTTAACGCAGGTGGTTTAGGAATGATTGCCATTGGTGTTGGCGGTGCTGATGCCTGCGACGTAATGGCCGGTTTGCCCTGGGAACTTAAAATGCCGAAAATTATTGGTGTTAAACTCACCGGTAAACTCAATGGCTGGACATCACCGAAAGATGTTATTCTGAAAGTAGCCGGTATCCTCACCGTAAAAGGCGGAACCGATAAAATAATTGAATACTTTGGCGAAGGTGCCGAAGCTATGTCATGCACCGGTAAAGGCACCATCTGCAACATGGGTGCAGAAGTAGGAGCAACCACATCAACCTTTGGGTATGATGATTCGATGTCGCGCTACCTGCGTGCAACCGGCCGCGAAGCTGTTGCCACTGCCGCCGATGCCGTTCGCGAACACCTTACAGGTGATGCTGAGGTATATGCCAACCCGGAGCAATATTTCGATCAGGTGATTGAAATTAACCTTACTGAACTTGAGCCGCACGTCAACGGTCCATTCACACCCGACCGCGCTACTCCGATTTCGCAGATGCGTGCTGAGGCCGAGAAAAACGGCTGGCCGCTCAATCTTCAGGTAGGTCTTATCGGTTCATGCACCAACTCTTCTTATGAAGACATTGCCCGTGCCGCATCACTTGCCAAACAGGCCGCCGATAAAAAACTGAAAGCAAAAGCCGAATTTACCATTACTCCCGGCTCAGAACTGGTACGCTATACCATTGACCGCGATGGTTTCATTGGCATCTTCAACTCAATTGGCGCCAATGTATTTGCCAATGCCTGTGGCCCCTGCATCGGTATGTGGGATCGCCACGGAGCTGACAAGAAAGAGAAGAACTCTATTGTTCACTCGTTCAACCGCAATTTCAGTGCCCGTCAGGACGGTAACCCGAATACACATGCATTTGTAGCATCGCCCGAAATTGTAACCGCACTTGCAATTGCAGGTGACCTCGGTTTCAATCCGATTACCGATACACTGATCAACGAAGAAGGTGTTGCCGTAAAACTTGATGCCCCCACAGGCGACGAGCTTCCGCGCAATGGCTTTGATGTTGGTGATGCCGGCTATCAGGCTCCTGCTGCCGATGGCAGCAGCGTCAATGTTATTGTTTCGCCCGAGTCGCAGCGTCTTCAGTTGCTTGCACCGTTCTCCGCTTGGGAAGGCACCGACATCAGCGGCTTGCGCTTGCTGATCAAAGCAAAAGGAAAATGTACAACCGACCATATTTCAATGGCCGGTCCGTGGCTGAAATATCGCGGCCACCTCGATAATATTTCAAACAACCTGCTCATCGGAGCCACCAACTTCTTCAACGAGAAAACCAATAGCGTGAAAAATCAGCTTGATGGTTCGTATGATGAAGTTCCGAAAGTGCAGCGAGCCTACAAAGCACAAGGAATCGGCTCAATTGTGGTTGGCGACGAAAACTATGGCGAAGGCTCATCACGTGAGCACGCAGCTATGGAACCGCGTCACCTCGGAGTTCGTGCAGTACTGGTGAAGTCATTTGCCCGTATTCACGAAACCAACCTCAAAAAGCAAGGAATGCTTGCACTTACTTTCGCAAACCCTGCCGATTACGACAAGATCCGCGAAGATGATGTGATCGATATCAAAGGGCTTACCACTTTTGCTCCCGGTCAGCAGCTTACCATTGTGCTTAACCACGCTGACGGCAGCCGCGAAGAGTTTGCTGTTAACCAAAGCTACAATGCACAGCAAATCGAATGGTTTAAAGCTGGCGGCGCACTTAACATTATCCGCGCAAGCGTTAAAGCCTAAATGTTAAGAATGAATATCGAATAAGTAAATCAGCCTCTGCAAGATATGCAGGGGCTGATTTATTTCCCAAACCCCTGAATGAATGAAATACATTGCACCCCTTCTCTTACTGCTTGTCCTGGCCTCCTGCAGCAGCAAACCCGGCTTAAAACCCCGCATCAAACTCAGTACCGGTGACACATACAACGTTAAGTTAGATGTGGAGATGAAGAATCGTACAAAAGTTATGATCATTAATGCGGGATCAGAAAAACAACGATTTATTCTGAATACAGAATGGAAAGTGGAGCGTATTGAAGATGATTCAATTTACGTTATTGCAGCAACAATTCAATCGTTTAAACTCCAACTAAACGCAAAGCCGGAAGTAAGAATTGGGATTTCAGATACGCTTAAAAATCGTTTTCCCAAAATTGCTCTTGATACTATTGCCGATAAAATGAAGGGTGCGATTTATCAATTCAAACTTTCGCATCATGGCGAAATAATTGAAACGACAGGTGCGGATTCAGCTATTTACAAGGCATTTGTGCAGGCGTATGGTGCAGAAGTTCCT
>CALRTD020000318.1:0-5680 GCA_943371015.1 Synechococcus sp. UW140
ATCAGACATGCCGCTAACTGCAATGATGAATATTCGTTTGATGCAGAAAGATACGGCCGGGGCTGTAGCCTACATGGATCAGGCAGCAGAACTTAATCCGACCAACCAAATGCGCATGTATCAGCTTTCGGTGTATTACCAGAACCACGGAAATCCGGAACGGTCTGCATACTGGCAAAGCCGCCTTGCTGAGCTTCAGCGTGAGAATGCAAAGAAAAGCAAGCGCCGCCGGGCTGCAAATCAGTAAACTCAGCCAATGCGCTCCTGCAGCCGGGCGGTGTAGTTAATTACATCCTCCTCCGGAAACTCTTTCGTTGCATCAATATACTTTTGAATTCGCTTCACCAGCGGCTTATCGCGGCGAACACTGCCCTGCAGTTTCATCATCGCGGTTAAAATATTCATAAGCTCCTGCTGCCGCTTTCCGGTACGCGTGTTCATGAGTTCCGAAAAATCTTTCTTTACCTGAGCAATACGGCGCTCCAGAAAATCATAATCATCCAGCTCAAAACGAAGAATCAGTTCCGCAACCTCAATTTTCATACGCAGCTGCTCATCGAGCGTTGCATAGCCCTGCTCCATTTTTAATCGCGAGAGATGACGCAATGCGGTTTTATAATCACCTTTATCGAAATGAAGTACTGATAAATTAAAGTAAATAAACACAAGGTAAAAAGGCAGTTTTCTGATCACCGTACTTTCCTTGGCTTCATTGAGAATTGAAATGGCTTTATCTCTGTCTTTTACTGAATAATTAATTACCAAAATATTATAATAATACATCAGAAATTTATCGTGCAATAGTCCGCCGTATTCTTTCATTGCCGCCTGCAGCATTGCTGCTGTTGCCAACGATTCATCATACTTTTTGTTTTTGTATTGAGCGTTTGCCAGATACGTTAATTGCTGAAGTTTAGTGTCGTGATTGTTTCTTGTATAGAGCTTTTCTGTAGTAAACTCATCAAACGTTTGCTGAAGATATTTTTCAAGAGAAACAAAATCATTTTTTTGAAGGAGGATGCGGCTCAGCGAGTGATATACTTTAAACCTTACCTGAGTGCTTGTTCGTCCGGTTTTTGTGCGGGCAAAGGCCATTGCTTTTTTGCGCAGCGCTTCAATCATTCGGTAATCTTGCTTGGAGAAACCTTGTGAGATACGAATGTTATAAACAACCTCAGCAAGAATATCGTCGATCTCCTGAAGGCGGGTTAACTGTTCGCGGTTTTGCTTGCGGCGGCGGATGTACTCTGCCGGATTTTGCTCAGGTGTTTCCTGCGAAAAACGAACATATTCGCCATAAACAAGATCAAGCAACTCTGGACTATCGAGCGAAAGAGCTTTTCGTTCGGCGCGCTGAAGATAGTGTTGTGCTACAGCCGGTTGTGTTCTGGCCGAAAACAACCGTGCAAGCGTAAGTAAATGCACAATCTGACCAAACTCATTTTCATCAAGATATTGCAGCGCAATGCTACGGCCAACATCATCAAGCAATCGGTTTTTGAGCCGGTAAAGTGCGTTCTTGTCTTTGCCCTTGTAGAGCTTCTGCTGAATACGATCCTCCTGATAATTCTCATAATTCTGTCGGATGTAGTCGAAAAGCTCTATATCTTTCCGATCTTCACCGGCATTGGTGCGGCTCATGTAGAGTTTGAGGTGACGCACCTCTTCTTTGTTCATGGAACCGATTATCTGTTGTAATACCTGCATAGCTGAACACGTAAGATTTATCGAAAATAGGGTGTTTTTTTTAGACTTCCTCCCTTATTTTTGACTTTGTATGTTACGAAATGTTTACAGATCCATGATAGCCCGTTCGTTTGTATCCCGCAGCCGCATTTTTCTGAGT
Source organism: Synechococcus sp. UW140 (assembly GCA_943371015.1). GTDB lineage: Bacteria > Bacteroidota > Bacteroidia > Palsa-965 > Palsa-965. The sequence continues at coordinate 1,847 of CALRTD020000318.1, forward strand.
GGCATTTTTCTGTTGCTGGCGTTTCTTTTTTCGCCTCTGCTTCGTGCACAAAACTATGTCGGTTTTTATCCGCCGGTACTTATTGGCGTGCCCGACACCGTTTCTACCGGCGATTCTATTATTGCCGGGGCTGTACTCGGAAATATAAGTCCGATTAACTACAACGATACTGTTACTATTTCCGGATATGTGGACACCGGCAACGGTAACGTCCCTTTTCTTTTTCTTGTATATCCGCAGCTTACGATTAATGCATTTGATACAATTCCGATTATTTTTCAGTTCCCGATCAGCGATGTAAACCAACAGGGATTTTTCAGAATCGGAGGTAATGTAATTGTAATCTGGCCTATTCTTTCGGATCCGCAGTTTTCTACCGGCGATTCTATTGTGGTTCCAATTTTTGTTCTCGACGGAACCGGTATTGGCGAGCGGCCAAGGGCAAACCGTCGCGTCAAATGTTTCCCGAATCCAACACAAACATTGCTCAATATCGTTCCGGAGTCGGGACATAGTAACCCCGAATACATTACAATTCGTGACATTCACGCCCGCGTAATCTATGCTGCACCGTTTTCGCAGCAGCCAATTAATACCGAAAACTGGATTCAGGGCATTTACATTATCGAATGCCGTTTTGAAGACGGCAGCAGCAGCATGATCCGGGTTATCCGCTAATTACGCCGGCACTGTTTCGGCACGTCAGGCAAACACCGTGCTGAAATCAACCCGCGGGCGGAGATCCGGATCAAGCTGCAACTTCCAGAAAGCCCGTGTTGTTTGCGGTTTTCTGCCCAACAGTTGTTGCATACACACTGTTGATGCCGTGTTGTTGATGCCGAGCAGCATCAACTGCTCACGGCCTGCATACTGCCGAAGCAGCGGCTTCAGTAAACGCGCTGCAGCGGTAAACAAAAAGCCCGGAAATCGGTGTACCTGCATTCCGGCTTCAGCAAACAATTCGCCAAACGAAATTTCATCGGCTCCTGCGGCATTGATAATTTTCTGTGCCGGCTCTTCGGTAATAACCGCAGCTATTAATTGCGAAAGATCGCCGGGCATTATGGGTTGAACGCGTGTGTTTATGACCTGTTTCGGAAGCCAAATATGACGTGCAGCAATAGCCGAGAGCTTGCGCAAACTTCTGATACGCTGCACCAGTACAGTGCCGGGCGTGCAAACAACAGAAGGGCGAATCACCCAGGTACGTTCCTCACGCAGCAGTATGGCGTCGGCCATGGCTTTGCTGCGCAGAAACACAGAGGGGTTTGTACTGTCTGCACCCAATGCAGATACCTGAATGATTGCCGGATTGCCCATTTCCGCCCGGCTGCGCAGCAATGCTGCTGTTGTGTTTACATGCACATCAAACAATTGCTGCGTGCTTCCTTCTATTGCTCCGATACAATTCACAACAACATCAACAGCTCCGTTTCTCCACTCATCTTTTGTTGCATTAAATATTACTGAATGCCGCCTTGCATCAGCCCCAACACCTTCAAAATGAAAGTGACGTGCGCGAACGGCTCCTATAATTTCTGCATTTGCAAACGTGCGCGATAACTGCTCAAAAAGCATCCGCCCAATTTGTCCGTTTGCTCCTAAAATCAGGATGCGCTTAACTTGCTTACCGGAAGCCATGTGTAGTCGATTTTGGTGTCCACAACAAAAACTCCTGCAAGCTCTGCTGTTTTAAAAAAGTTGGTTTCAAACAAGTAACCTTCTGCGGGTCTTATCGGCCAGCGTTCGCGCAGGATGCGAACCATTTGTTCCTGCCCATTATTTACTGTGTAAGCTCTGTCGATTGCTGCAACAACACGCTGAAGTTCTGTAAGATTTTCACTGCCGGAATGCGCAGGATCTATTGCCCAGTTCAGAAATTTATCGCCGCTGCGCAGTTCAAGCATATTGCTCAGCACATTTATTTTCGCGGAAGAAAACCGATAATTCGTGAGCAAATTTCCGCCCAACTGCATCAATGGTTTATTGGTAAATGATTCGAGAAAATAAACGCCTTTGGCTTCACCTCCGTTCAAATGGCTGTCGTCAATCAGCAAGCGGAATCCTGCGTGATAATAGCTGAAATCAAGCCCTCCGGGCATAAATGTTGCCCGCATATTGCGCAGCTGAACGTTGATCATTGAAATAAGAGCGCGACCGTTCAACAACCGCAATTTCAGCGGCGCAGGAAGCAGGTGCTTGACTTCATCGGCATCCACATAAAAGTTGATGAGACGTATTTCATGCAACTCGCCTGAATATGTGATCGGAAGTTGTTTGAGCAGGTTCATAGCCAATTTATTTTTTGCAGATAAACAAGTATTGTAATTGTTGCCGATGCCGCCAGCAGCAAGGCCCAACTACAGGTCCAGCGTTGCGAATAGCCGAGCGCTTTAATGCGCCTGATGTGTCCGCGCAACATAACCGTACTGCTGAGTGCCACGCAAACTGCTGCGGTTGCCAATCCGGCTGCAGGGAAAAGCGGCAGCACAACCAACGCCGGCAACAAAACCACAACGCCGATGAGCTGCAACACGGCAAGATGCGCGAGATAATCCCATGCATTGCGGCGCAGCAGAACAACTGCAATGCTCATTTGCACAGCCCAACCTGTTCCGCAGGCCAGCAGAGCAGCCACTTTTGCTGATGTACCCGGCATTCCGGCTGCGCCGGCAATTGCAGCTCCGAAGGCAACTGTAACAAGCACCGCAACCAAAATGCAGATGACAATGAGCCGCAGCCGCTGCTTTGTGCTGAAAGCCGGCGCGCAACTATGTTTTAGTGTTGAATACTGCCGGGGAAGCAGGATGCGGCGGTTGTAGGAGATGATTGCATAAAGCGAATCTACCATGCGGCGCAGCAAGCCTTTTGCGAAAACTTTTTGCAACAGCGGCCAGCGGCGGCCAAGTAACATCAGCAGGGCATCAACACCATATACTGTTGCTCCTCCGGCAACATCTACAAGCGGAATTTCGTTGCCCTGCCGCTGCTCATCAACACGAGTTAAAAACGAATCTTCGTTGAGCGATGAAAACGGACGGCGCTCGTCTTCCTGCATGATACCCGCCTTTACGAAAGCCGAAGTATAGGCTACGCAGAATGGACATTCAGCATCGTAAAGCAGGAGTTTCTTCCGGGAGTTCATCGTTTTACTCTTTTATTGTAATAATTATATACTTGCTGACTTCTATAGTAGTTGTTGATATTCTCCTTTGCTTTGTTCATAATCGTATCAACAACAGAAAGAATAAAATAGGCAACGGCCAACAGGTAAAGTGCCACAATACCTTCGTTTGAATCGACATTGAACGATACAATTGTGTATGTAATGGCCATTGCCGCTAAAATCCAGTAACTCATAAACAGATAAAACCGGTTTCCGATACCTGATGCACTTGCTCTCACCGCCGAACTTACAAGCTGAAGAATAATGAGGAAAATAAACGAGGGGATACTCAGCACAGAAAGAAAAATAGATATCAATAAAACAGGAGTAATGAGCATCAGAAACGCCTGAATAAACAAGTCGATTATGTTGAATGTGGTTCTCATGACATTTGTTTTTCGTGTTTACTTCATGTCTGTGATCAGGCGGAAGTTATCTTCCTCTTCAATCAACTTTTCTTCTTTCGAAATTCGGCTGTAATACCAGATTGCAATGGGGAGCGACAAAACCATCATTGTCACAAAAAACACATCATTAATTGCAGGAATCAAACAAACGGTTGTGTTGATAATCGCCCAGCTTCCAACCAAAATCCAGTAGAGTCTGAAAGTGCGGCGGTGCCAGTTGGTTTTTTTGAATTCAAAAAAAGTTCTGATACCCGCACTCAG
>CALRTD020000319.1:0-5639 GCA_943371015.1 Synechococcus sp. UW140
TGCTGCTTTTTTGTTTGCTGCCGCCTCTTTGCGCGCACAAACATTCAGCAGTACAACTACAGCAGTCATTCGCGACAACCAATACAGCTTTGTTCCGATAAGTGTTTCAGGACTTCCGGCAACGCTTGATACATCGTTTGGGTTGTGCACACTCTGTTTCGATATTGTGCACACCTACATCGGCGATCTGGACATTATGCTGATTTCTCCTGCCGGCGATTCGATACGCCTGATCAACAACCAGGGCGGCGGCGGCGATAATTATGCAGGTACTTGCGTGAACATGGCTGCAACCACTTCGGTACTTCTCGGACAGGCACCGTTTACCGGAACGTATATTCCGGAGGTAAGTCTCAACTATTATAATCAGGGACAAAATCCGAACGGCATCTGGCGGTTGGGCGTGCGCGATGAAGCGCCGCAGGATACCGGAATGATTGTATCTGCAAGTCTTGATTTTTGCACCAATCCCCCACCCGATCCGCCGCAAATGCCCGGCCCGTGCGATTTCTACAACGGCGGTAATTGCTTTTGCCCCGATGGCTCACAGGATTGTGATTTGCTGCCCGACATGACTGCATCACACGACTACATCATCTCCGATCATGTTGAACAGCCCGGCATCATTCGCGTTGGCAATGCTACACCCAACGTAGGCTGGGGGCCGATGGAAATTCGTGCTTCTAATTTTTGCTGGTGCGATACCGTTCCGGTCAACTGCTCAACCAGTGTTTGTCCGAACGGCGATCAGCCTACGCAACAATTGCTGCAGCGCATCTATCACAAAAGCAATGGTGTAATTACCTATTACGATACACTCACGCAGGGGCGCATGAGCAATCACCCAACTCACGGTCATGTGCATGTAAACAATTGGTCGGAGTTTACACTGCGCAGCTTTGATCCGAATGATCCGGATGCCCGTAACTGGCCGATTATTGCCCGCGGCTCAAAAATTAGTTTCTGTTTAATTAATCTTGGCGATTGTACAAGTAACAATGGCTGGTGCCGCGATTCGGCAAACAATATTGTAACAATGGACAGCATTCCGAATGCCCCTTTTGGCCGTGTCAGCGGATGCGGAACAGAACAAGGTATTTATACCGGAATGCTTGATATTTACAGCTCAGGACTTCCTGATATGCACATTGACCTTACCGGTGTTTGTAATGGCAATTATTACATAGTTTCGGAAACGGATCCTGATAACAACTTCCTCGAAACAAACGACAACAACAACTGGGTAGCTGTGCCTATTACACTCAACCTTCAGTCAACACCTATTACCAGCGGTTTCAATCTCACACAATCGGGCAGCGCTGTTGTGCTGAGCAACAACAATACCGACCTGTTAAGTTTTGAGTGGGATTTTGGCGACGGCAATACCGACACCACCAACAATCCGGCTACACACGTTTATGCACAGCCCGGCACTTACACCGTTACACTTACACAAACCAATGGTTGCGGTACTTACACCAGCACACAGGTAATTTCAGTAACAGGCATTGGCGAAACCGAAGCATTTGCACAGCAGCTTTTACAGGTTTCACCGAACCCATCAACCGGCATTGTCAACCTGAGCGGAATTTTACCGCAAAGCGATGTGATGCAGGTTGAAGTTTTCAATGTAGTTGGCGAACGTGTATTCCAAAACCGCATGAATATGCCCGCCGGTAAATACAATCTTCCGCTCGATCTTGATGCGGCCGGATTGGCTAACGGAAGTTACCTTGTTCGTATTACTTCCGGCGACTACACGGCAGCGCAGCGGTTGGTGCTGAGTCGGTAAATCAAACTTATTTTTAAACTAAAATGGCCGTGATTTTGCGAATCACGGCCATTTTAGTTGTGTTCTGATTGTTTTTTGTGCGTTTGAATCAAGCTAAAAACTTGATTCATTTTTGCGAAAAGTTTTTCATCTGCGATGCAGTAAACTTTTCGCAGCTTCGCTGCGCTCAGCTTTGTTTTGGCTGCTTGTACACCGGCACTGTAGAACAGGGCTCGCCGTACATCAAACTCTTAACAACGGGCTGCAAGCGGCGGGTTAGCTCAACATACGCTGTAAGCGGAACCGGTTTATCGCCGCAGCCTTTTACAACCACGCGTGCATCTTTGTACTGCTCTGCATCCAGCTGTGAGAGGATTTCGCTGTACAAAACAGTTTCCAGCAATTCCAGATTTCCGAACACAATCTTCTTTGCAAACGGCGCCAGCGATACAGAAAGCAGCATCCACGCCCAATCGGGAATGATGGCATCAGCACTGCAGGTTACCGCTACGTAAGCATCTTGGTACTGCGTCCAGTTGTGGGTTTTCACAAATTCGCGAAAATCCTTTTCACGCAAAATCATCCCCTGAAACAACTGGTCTTTTATATCAAGCACCAGGCGTGCGCCCTGCGGATAATACTCACCAAGATCAATGGTAATGAGTCCGCTCTGTGCAACACGATTTACGATTTCGTTTTCCATGGTACACTACATGAATCCAAGTTCAAGCTGAGCAACTTCGCTCATCATGTCTTTTTCCCACGGCGGCTCAAACGTGATTTCCACTTTTGCTGCACTTACACCGGCAGTTTCTTTCACACGCTGCTCCACCTCGGCCGGCAGCGATTCTGCAGCCGGACAGTTGGGTGATGTGAGTGTCATGCGTACCAGCACTTCATTCGTATCGTTTACATTTATTTCATAGATCAATCCAAGCTCCCAGATATCAACTGGAATCTCGGGATCATAGCACGTTTTAATAGCATCAATGATGCTTTGTGCAAGTGCTGTATCTTTTGAAATGATGATTGCAGACATACTCGTTTTATTGTGTCAGGATACTTTTGCCTGGAGTGCAAGCGCATCCATTTTCATCTGTTTAATCATGGCCACAAGGCCATTTGCGCGTGTAGGCGAGAGGTGTTCTTTCAGCCCAATGGTGTCAATAAACGGCAACTGTGTTTCCACAATTTCTTTAGGTGCATGACCTGAAAGCACGCGCACCATGAGCGCTACAATACCTTTGGTAATGATGGCATCACTATCGGCATGGTACTCTACTTTCCCGTCTTTGAGTTCGCTGTGCAGCCATACACGGCTCTGACAGCCGCGAATGAGGCGGTCGTCGGTTTTCAGTTCATCCTTCATCGGGGCGAGTGATTTACCAAGATCGATGAGGTACTGATATTTATCGTCCCATTGATCGAACATTTCAAATTCGCCAATGATTTCTTCTTCGGTTTCGTGGATGCTCATGTCCATTATGCAAGCATGCGCAGCGCTTTGTGCAAGGCTGCAATGAATTGATCTGCGTCGTGGCGGGTATTGTACAGTGCAAACGAAGCCCGTACTGTGCCCGGAATGCCAAAACGCTGCATCAGTGGTTGTGTGCAGTGATGCCCTGTGCGCACAGCAACGCCCTGCTGATCGAGTATTGTACCAATATCATAGGGGTGCAGATGGCCAACCACAAACGAAATCACACCGGCTTTGTGTGCTGCATTGCCAATGATGCGCATACCTTCAATTTGCTGAAGTTGTGCTGTTGTGTATGAAAGCAATGCGTTTTCGTGAGCGGCAATATTAGATATGCCTGCAGCATGCATATAATCGAGCCCAGCGGCAAAACCTATTGCGCCTTCGATATTCGGTGTGCCGGCTTCAAAGCGCAGCGGGCCTTCAACAAAAGTAGTTTTCTCGAAGGTAACTGTGCTTATTATTCCGCCGCCGCCCTGATACGGTTTCATGTGCTGCATCAGTTCACCGCGCACGTACAACATTCCGATTCCGGTTGGCGCATACGTTTTGTGACCTGAGAAGCAGTAGAAATCACACCCAAGTTCCTGCATATCAACAACCATGTGCGGCGCCGCCTGAGCTCCGTCAACCAGCACCGGAATACCGCGGCTGTGTGCAAGCGCTGTCAGTGCTTTTGCATCGTTAATGGTGCCGAGTGTATTTGAAACGTGTGTGAATGCAAAAATCCGGGTGCGCGGTGTGAGCAATGTTTCCAGCGCAGCGGTATCGAGTTCGCCGCTGTCGGTTACGGGTACTACTTTCAGCAGTGCTCCTTTTTCTTCGCACACCAATTGCCACGGAACAATGTTGGAATGGTGTTCCATTCCGGTTATCAGCACTTCATCGCCTGCATTCAGAATGGGGCGAAGAAATGAATGTGCAACAAGGTTTACGCTTTCGGTTGTGCCGCGTGTGAAAATAACTTCCTGATCGGAGGCTGCATTTACAAACCGGGCTACTGTTTTGCGGGCGGCTTCGTAAGCTGCGGAAGCCTCCTGACTTAATGCATGCACGCCGCGGTGAATGTTGGCGTTGTAATGCGAGTAATAATGGTCAATGGCATCAATTACCTGTTGTGGTTTTTGAGTTGTTGCCCCATTATCGAGATAAACAAGCGGTTTGCCCTGCGATTTGGCAGTAACATGAACATGCCGGTTCAGAATGGGAAAATCAGCACGCAGTTTTTCTGCATCAAATGCAGAAGCGGCAATAATTCCGGGCTCGGCAGTCACGTTCATCATGTTAGTTTGCCCCCATTTTACGGGTGAGCAGGGTTTCAATGTATTCGCGGAGCTGTTCGTGCGGAACAGCATTCACAACTTCTTCGGCAAAGGCGCGGACGAGGAGTTTACGTGCGCTGTCTTCACCAATGCCGCGTGCGCGGAGGTAAAACAGGGCGTCATCATCCATGCGGCCGGTTGATGTACCGTGACTGCATTTTACATCATCCGCATAAATCTCAAGCTGAGGTTTCGTGTTGATGGTGGAATCGTCGCTGAGCAGAATATTTTTGTTGTTCTGGAAAGCATTTGTTTTTTGCGCATCGCGGCGAACAAAAATCTTTCCGTTAAACACTGCTGTTGAGCGGCCGTTCATCACGCCTTTGTACAGCTCATTACTCATGCAGTTCGGCACTTGATGATCGACAAGTGTATGATTGTCAACAACCGAAACTCCGTCGGGCAGATACAAGCCGAAAAGATGTGCTTCGGAATGTTCGCCGGCAATTTCCACATTCAGGTTGTTGCGAACAAATGCTCCACCGGTTGTGAATGTGTAGGTATTGTAAATTGCTTTACCGGCAACATGAGCCTGAACTGTGCTCATCAGGTGACCACCTTCATTTTCGGTTTGCAGGCGGTAATGGTCGAGTTTTGCTGAATCGGCAACTATAGCTTCGGTTAGTGCATTTGTAAATGAACGAACCGGGCCGATACTTTCAAATGATTCAACAACTATTGCTGATGAATTTTCTTCGGCCACAATTAAATGACGCGGCTGAGTAAACGAAGAAACCTCATGCGTGGCAATGTGTAAAATATGTACCGGACATTCAATGGCACGCCCTTTTTCGATATGCACGAAAAGTCCGCTGTCTGTTAATGCGGTATTGATTGCGATGAACGGATCAGCAGCACTGTCGGCCAGTTCGGCATAATGTGCTTTAGCGGCCGGATCAGAAACTACGGCATCGGCAATTGACTCAACCGTTAATCCGTCGGGTAGTTCGCCACCGAAAGAAAGATCAGGTACGAAATGACCATTGATAACTACAAAAACATAAGCCTCTTTCACAGGCGAAAGTTCGGCTACATCTTCGGCAGTAATATCGCGCAGAGCGGCGGTGCG
>CALRTD020000320.1:0-5629 GCA_943371015.1 Synechococcus sp. UW140
AATCCGAAAATTCGTCTGCATCCCGGAAAAGCCGATTTCGAAACCAATGTAAATGTGAAAGCCGGCCCGTTTAACTACACAACTCCGGTTAAAGGCAATGTGGCTGTGACATACGACCGGGTGAAGAACGTGATTAACGTGAAGATTGAAACAGCCATCATGGAATTGTACACCAAAATTCTGGGCAAGAAAATTCACATCAAAGACATTGATCTCGCCGATCAGTTTGATGAGCCGTTTACGTTCGACGGGCCAACGGCAACCGAAAGTGAAATGGAATTCCCGATGCCCGACGGCACGACTAAAGTGTTAGTCATGCGCACCACCGATTGCGATCTCAGGGTGGAGGAAAAAATGATTGTTGTGCCCTGCGAAATGGAATTTCTGCCCAGACCGGTAATCAAGCCACAACCGGCACCCAAACCGGCGCCGAAGAAGTAACCAAAAAATGTTTTGAGCTGAAAAATGTGGTTCAAATAAAATTACATCAGGCAAACTCTCATCAGCTTTTGACTAACGCTTTTTTATAATTTTCGAGGCATCTGTTTCGCGCAAATACATGGTCAACCATAGGTTTCGGGTATGCGGCCGTGCCCCATTCGGGAACCCAGTGTTTGATGTAGGCAAACTTCGGATCAAAACGGGTTTGCTGCGATGTGGGATTGAAGATGCGGAAATACGGAGCCGCATCGGTGCCGGTGCCGGAAGCCCACTGCCAGCCGCCGTTGTTGGACCCCAGATCAAAATCAAGAAGTTTGGCGGCAAAATAAGCCTCGCCCCAGCGCCAGTCGATAAACAAATGCCGGGTTAGAAAGCTGGCCGTAACCATGCGCACACGGTTGTGCATGAAGCCCGTTGCATTGAGTTCGCGCATACCGGCATCTACCAGCGGGTAACCGGTTCGGCCTTCGCACCAGCGTTTGAAATCGGCTTCATCGGTGCGCCATTCTACCCGGTCATAATCTTTCTTAAAGGCATTGCCCACCACGTGCGGAAAATGCCAAAGAATTTGCTGGTAAAACTCGCGCCAGATCAGCTCATTTACCCAATGTTCGCTGTGCGGAAAAGCATGTTTTACCAATTGCCGGATGCTTACCGTTCCAAAACGCAGATGCACACTCAGCCGCGAAGTAGCTGAAATGGCCGGTATATCGCGGCGTTCGGAATAGTGCTTGAGCAAATCAACCGTAACACTGCGCCCCGGGAACTCAAGCTGCATATCGCTGAAGCCCATTTCGGCAAGTGTAATGAGTGGTTTTGCAGAAGTCTTTATGAGATGACCGAAGTACTTTTCGTTCGGATAAGGTTTCAGGTAATAATCATTCAGCGTAAGCCGCCAGCGGTTTTTGTAGGGTGTAAAAACGGTGTAGGGTTTGCCGTCGTCTTTGGTTACTTCGTTCTTTTCAAAAATTACCTGATCCTTACAGGTAAAAAATTGAACGCCGTGAGCGGTGAGTAATTCGCCAATCGCCTTATCGCGCTTACGGGCATAAGGTTCGTAATCGTGATTGGTATATACTGCAGTAATTGTATAAGTCTGCAAAAGTTCCTGCCAAACCTGCTCCGGACTGCCGTATTTTGTGAGTAATGTGCTTCCTATTCCGGCCAGTTCATCAAGCATTCCCTGCAAAGCACGGTGAATAAACACCAAACGCCGGTCGGCTTTATCTTCGAGCTTATCCAGAATTTCCCGGTCAAAAATAAACAGCGGAAGCACGGGCTTTCCCTGTTTCAGTGCATGATAGAAGCCTGCATTATCGTGCAAACGAAGATCGCGGCGGAACCAAAATACAATCAGTTCCTGTTTGCCTGATGTCATAAATTTTACTGCGGTTAAAAGCGTTTTCGGTTCACAACGGCTGTGTTGCCGCTGAAATTTAATTCCCAGTTCTCGTCAAAAATCTGCGGAAGATAGCGGCGGTACAGCAAACTGCGTTGAGAGGATTTTTCCTCGTCTTCGCCGTCTTTAGGAATTCCGGTAAACTCGTAGCACATAATTTTCGGATGTTCCTGCATAAAAATGCGAACCACTTCCGAAATTGTACTCATTACCCGGAAAACCTCGCCGCGGTTGGTTTCCACATATTCTTCACCCTCAAACTCGTCGTTAATTACCCCAAAAACAATTGTAGCATGCAAAATGTTGTCTTGGCGGCGACCAAATCGTACTTCGTACTCAATTCCGGAATCGGTAGTAAAAAAATAAACTCCCGCAGAACTTATGGCCGGACGCGCAATCGGATACAACACTACTGACATTTCGTTCGCTGTAAAAACTATATTTTAGATGCGGGAATGTGTAAAAGTACTATTTACAGGGCATTTACCGTTTACCAGTAGAAAAAACACATTTAACCCTTTCTCTGTGATTAGTTTACGCGTTTTGTTTTTCCTGTTTATTTCGATTAAAGCCGCGCTTAACTTGCAGGCTCAGAAATTAGTTCGTGATACTGTGGTTGTGCTTCCGGGAGTAGGACAAACGGTAACATTTGAACGAAATTTTGATGGCAAACCACAACCTGTAACTAAAGACTCTTTAGTTGTTTTTTTATATGAGGATACCATTTCTCAACCGTGGTATTTTATTCGTGACATTATTGTTACTTCATCAAACTTATTTCCTGACTGTATATACATTAACCCGCTGGAAAATTTACCAGGTAGATCATCTCCTCAATTCTTTCTTAAAAAACTTGAAGATTCGAATCTTGAGCGAGCACTTTTCTGGCACAATCCTAAGTCAGTATGTGTAATCAATTCACTTGAACAACGTTATCGTGTTCCTGCTTCCAGCAGATATTATCTTGATAATCGGCACATCCAAATAAACCGGAAAAATGAAGTATGGTCTGATACACTCACGCGCAAAATCGCCTCACACTATGTGCAACCATTTTACTTCCGAAAAACAGAAGTAACCAACGCCGAGTATCGCGAGTTTGTATGCTGGGTAAGAGATTCCATTGCACATACCCGACTAAAACATTTTAATGCGGACGGTACACTAAACTGGACGACCAAGATTGATTACGCCGACAGCCTCATCAGAGATAAAATAGGTTTCTTTCTGCCGCAGCAAATGCGCTTCGAAAAAAGTGCTGAAGCAGATACACGAAAATTGGTGTATAAATTCCGCAACAGCCCGCCAGAACTGGGCTGTGATTCAGTTGCCATATACCCCGATACACTAGGCTGGATACATGACTTCAGTTATAGTTATAATGACCCGTTAACCAATATGTATTTCTGGCATCCTGTTAATAATGATTATCCGGTAAGTGGCGTAAGTTACTGGCAGTGTCTAGCTTATCTCGACTGGCTTACCGTTAAACTGAATAAACAATGTGCCAGTAAAGGATTTACAGTAAGTTGCCAGTTACCAAACGCTGCTGAATGGGATATGGTAAGTACTGCGCAAACATCTAACGATAAACCTGTTTTATTTGGTAATAACTATAATTATTTTTGTGATGATACATGGATTACAGATTTAACTACTCACACGCGATATACAGGCAAAAAAGTTGTGTATATCCGTCCTGAAGAGCATCGTGATACATTCTCTCTTGATAAGATTTATGTTCGTTCTCAAATTCCTTTCCCGATGTATCCTACTGATGCGTTGAGAAAAGGATTAAATCAACACGTTTCATTTCCGGGTAATTTAGTTGTCGATAATGGTTTTCATACTCAACCAGTAAACGCAGAAACCTTTGATTACCATTACACCCTAACAAGATCATCCAGGGAAATGCGCGAACTGAGAAGCAATCCGTATTTCAGAATTCACCTTGATAGCAATGGAGTTAGCCACCTCGACGGGAATGTGAGTGAATGGCTACGGAACGACATCAACGAAAGTTGGCGGCCGCTTATGGAGAAACGTCTGAACTATTGGCCGTCGCTGATGACTGCCGAAGACTCTATTGTCAGAAGCATTGAAAAGTACTACTATCAACAGCTTCCTGCAAACGGCAAATTAGTAATGGGCGGCAACTGGTACGATGAGCGTTACAGTTTTGTATATGGCAAAAACCCGGCGGGCTACAATGCAAAAACATTTCTTGAACCGGGCGAGCAGCATTGCACTGTTGGTTTCAGGTATGTGATTTATGTAACTGCTATCGAAAATACACCATCCTCAAAGCAGAAGCATTAACTTTACCCTACATGAAAAATTTACTCTGGATTTTCGCTGCTTTCCTCCTGCTTGCTTCGGGCAAAGAAACTCCCCGCCCCCAAAGCATCAAAGCCGATGGCATTCTGAGCCGCATCAAAGCAGGAGCTGATACCACTTACATTGTCAACTTTTGGGCTACCTGGTGTGCGCCCTGTGTAAAAGAACTTCCCGAATTTGAAAAGCTAGACAGCACTTACAAAAACAAACCGGTAAAAGTGCTGCTCGTTTCACTGGATTTCGAGAATCAGGTGCAAACCAAATTGATTCCGTTTATCGAAAAGCGAAAACTACAAAGCGAAGTGCTGCTGCTCAACGAGGTGTACGACAACGAATGGATTCCGAAGATTGATGCAAAATGGCAGGGCAATTTACCGGCAACACTTATCGCACATTCAGGCAAATCATTCAGCACCTTCCTGCCTCGCAATACCAACTTTGCTGAACTGGATAGTTTAGTTCAAGTAGCCCGTTGAGGATTTTGAATGCTGAATGTTTAATTATGAATGCTGAATGGCGTTTAACATTACAATCATAACTCAACATTCATCATTCACCATTATATTCTAGCTGGTTGGGATAAGGCATACAAGCCCGTAAACGTAAGCAATCCGTTAAGCAGCAGCAGTTCATTTCCGAACATGTAGCCGCCAAACCATTCTACACTGTTGGCATTGAGAATGTAGCAAATTACAGGTGCTGCGAGACAAACGGGGACAACTAATTTTTCGTTTGTGCGGCGCTTGGTGAGAATGCCAAACATAAATAAGCCGAGCAGCGGGCCGTACGTGTAATTGGCAACGGTAAACAGTTTTGTTACTACCGAATCGTCGTTTATTACTTTAAAAACTACAATCACCAGCAGCAGCAGTATGGCAAACGAAATATGTACAATATATCGAAGCTTTTTCTTTTCTGCTTCGGTTCTTTTCCCATCTGTATTATTGAATCCCAGAAAGTCGATACAGAACGATGCTGTTAATGCTGTTAAAGCTCCGTCGGCACTTGGATAAGCGGCTGAAATCAGGCCGATGATAAAGAAAATTGCGGAAACTGTTCCGAGATGATTAAGGGCAATAGTAGGAAACAAATCATCGGAATGGCCTTTGGCAATTTGGATACCGTGCTGATTGGCGTATTGCCAAAGTAAAACTCCAAGACCTAAAAACAGAAGATTAATAAAGACAAGTACAGCACTGAATGTAATCATGTTCTTCTGCGCCTCTTTCAGCGATTTACAACTGATGTTTTTCTGCATCATTTCCTGATCAAGTCCGGTCATGGCAATAGCAATGAAAGCCCCGCCAAAAAAGGCTTTCGGAAAGAAACGCGGATGCTGCCAGTCGCTCACAAAAATCTCCGACCGCGCATCGCTGGCAACTGAGGTAAACAATTCGCTGAAACTGAAATCCGATAAATTGGCAATCAACACAACACTCAGCACTAAAGAAA
>CALRTD020000321.1:0-5584 GCA_943371015.1 Synechococcus sp. UW140
AAACAGTACCGCGTAGTTTACCGATATATCGGTTCAAACTATCCGTTACAAGAGTTGCCGAATAGGTGCTCCAGTGAATTCCGCACTTCGGAAAAAGCGGATACTTCGCTATTTTCCGCCAACTCTCAAACCAACTCCGCCCATCAATATGGTTGATACCTTTGGCGTTGAAATACTTCCGATAAGCATCGTAATTTGTTGGTCCTTTCACTTTTGCTTCATCGCCACGGATGTACGAATTAAAAAACGAGCCCTTGCCCGGAGCAAGAACCACAAGCACTGTAGTACCGCGCTCAGCCAGTTTCGCTTGTACTTCTCTTAACTTTTCAACTTGCCGGGCTATCTTTTCTTCACCCAAAAAATCGCTTCCGTTCCAGGCATTTATATACTTCTGATCAAACAGGTAACCATCATATCCTACAACAACTGCATTGGTATAAGAATGATTCCACCATGAATAACCAATCTGGTTGTGCAAACGCAATAACGTATTTCGAAAGCCAAAATTCTCGTTCAGCCAATCTTCTTTTTGTTGCTGGAATGATCCGGAAAACCATCCTGTATCTGTAAAATCAGGATTTTCTGTTGCACGAGGCGAATACCCGTCGAGCGCACGCTCCTCACTCAACTTCAACCAGCGCTGCAAACCGGGCAAACAAAGCATCACGAAAAGAAACAGCGATAAAATCTTTAGCAAATGCTTAGACGGAGCTGCCGGTTTATCGGGTTTCATTTGGAGAAATTCGCGGGATGAAGATACAGATTAGTGAATATGCAGAAAGAAACGGATATTTGATGCAAGATAAAAATTCTGTGGCTGTTCTATTATTCAATCCGCTTGCAACACCAACAAAACCGCGCATACCCAACAGTGTGCTGCAGGTTGCGGCTTCCATTCATCATAAATATGACTGGCAAATTGTTGATGGAAATATTGATAAAGATCCTTGGCCCGTAATACGGAAACACCTGCAAACAGGGCGTTTTGAGTACTACGGCTCAACCGTAATGCCCGGGCCTCAGCTTCGTCAGGCCATACCTATTGCCAAAGCAATTCGTAAAGAATTTCCTAACATTCACATCATCTGGGGTGGTTATTTTCCTTCAAATCACCCCAAACCGGTACTCGAAAGCGGCTTTGTTGATTATATCATCAATGGTCCGGGCGACAAAGCATTCCCGATGCTGCTTGATGCAATCAGCAACGGAACTGAATTAGAGCGTATCCCCAATCTCATCTTTTCGAAAAATGGAAAAATCATTCATACCCGAAAAGATGAAATTTATGAACAAGACACCCTTCCGGATTTGCCCTATGCCAAGCTAAATGAGCAGTACCCGATGCAGCGGTATCTGGCCAAAACGTATCTCGGCACCAAGACAATTTCCTATCACAGCAGCTTCGGATGCCCGTTTACCTGCTCATTTTGTGCTGTTGTCCCAATCTACAATGGCCGCTGGAAGGGGAAGTCAGCCGAAAAGATATACGCAGATATTAATTTTTTGCGCGAAGAGCACGGTGGGAATGCAATTGAATTTCATGATAATAACTTCTTCGTCTCCGAAAAACGTACAGCCGAATTTTCACGCTTAGTGAAAAACGATAACATGATCTGGTGGGGCGAAGGACGTATTGATACCATTGACCGTTATAAAGATGAAACGCTTGCACTGATGCGTGAATCAGGCTGCCGTATGATTTTCTTCGGAGCGGAAACCGGCAACGATACCCTGCTCAAAAAAATGGATAAAGGCGGAACACAAACCCGCGAACAAATATTACGCTTTGCCGCTCGTCTCAAAAAATTTGACATTATACCTGAATACTCTTTTGTTCTTGGATTTCCGGGCGACAGCGAAGAAGAGGTGAATCAGATGATTGATGAAGATATTTCATTTATTCGCGAAATAAAATCGGTTAATCCGGATACAGAAGTTATCATCTATGTTTATTCACCGGTACCTACCGAAAACAGTGAGTTGTTTAAACAAGTAACAGCCTCTGGCTTCCGTTTTCCTGAAAAATTAGAAGACTGGATAAATGCCGATTGGGAAAACTTTGATTTACGCAAAAATCCGCTTACACCGTGGCTTAAGCCATATATGATTGATAAAATTAAGCACTTTGAAACTGTACTCAACGGCTATTACCCTACCGTTTCAGATGTGCGATTAAACAATTGGCAGCGTAGTTTAATTCGTAATATCAGCAGCATGCGTTACCGAATGAAACTATACAAATATCCGTATGAAATAAAAGCACTTCAAAAGATGTGGAAATATCGCCAACCCGAAATCGAAGGCTTCTGATGGATTGGTTAAAGCGTTTGTTTGCTGCATATATAACCAAGCCCTGGCTGCTCAGGAAACTTCGGAAACCATCTGATTTCTCGTTTGGCAAATTTACCCTGCGAATAGAACCGGGAGTTTTTCACCCTCAATACTTCTTCAGTTCCGAATATTTAGCTGAGTTTGTTGCCAAACTTGATTTAAAAGGAAAAACATTTGCCGAACCCTGCACTGGCAGCGGATTAATCAGCATTGTAGCCCGAGCCGCCGGAGCACACGTAATCAGCTCAGATATTAATCCGCTCGCTGTAAACTGTGCAAAACACAATTTCGAACTCAACAAAAAACATTTCCCGGAAGTAGGCTCCTCTAGAGTTATTGCATCTGATAGTTTTAAAGACTATCCCCCGCAAAAATTCGATTTTGTAGTCGTGAATCCGCCTTACTTTTTTCGCCCCCGGTTAACTACCGAACAATTTGCGTGGAACTGCGGAGAAGAAGGGGAGTTTTTTGAACAGTTCTTCTCGCAACTTCAACAGCACATTCGACCTAACTCTCAGGTTTACATGATACTGGCCGAAAATTGTGAAATTGAACGTATTCGGAAAATTGCCCGGAAATATAGGACAGAATTAAAACAGACAGAAGAACGCAAGATTAGCTGGGAAAAAAACTATATTTTCGTAGTTGAGCAATGTTTGGAAACCCATGAATGACTTGCAGAAAAACATTCTGCGTACTCTTGCCTATTACGATGTTTTCCGATTTCCTCTGAAAGAAGATGAATTAATTTCTTTCGGTAGTTTTAATGGCAACAAAGAAGATCTTCAACTTGAACTTCTTGCTTTAAAACAAAATGGAATCATCGGCGAGCATCGTGGCTATTATTTCCTTGCCGACTTTTCGCTTGCTCATGTAGAAGCGCGTGAGGTAAACGAAATTCGCGCCGCTGCTGCTGCAAAAAAAGTAAAGAAATTCAGCAATCTGATTTCCCGATTTCCATTTGTTACTTGCGTTTGTATTTCCGGCTCCTATTCTAAAGGCGTTCTGGATCGTTACGGCGATGTCGATTACTTCATCATTGCTGATCCCGGAAGACTTTGGTTAGCGCGTACACTGCTGATACTTTTTAAGAAAATATTTCTGTTCAACTCACGCCGGTATTTCTGCATTAATTATCTGATCGACAGTAATTCTCTCGAGATTCCGGATAAAAATATTTTTACAGCTACAGAAGTCCTTACCCTTTTACCCATGTCGGGAGGTGAAACTTACAAGCAATTTGTTTCTCAAAATCAATGGGCAAAATCATTTATTCCTAATCGTAATTTCAAAAATACAGACAACATCAGAACGAATACCCGGAAAGGAGTTATGTCGAAATTTATTCAGTATTTACTGAGTGGTAAACTTGGTGATCAACTGGATAATTTTTGCTTCAGTATTACTCAAAAGCGCTGGGAAAAGAAATTCCCTCAATTAAGCAGTGATGAGTTTGAACTCAATCTTCGTTCTCGTAAAAATGTCTCAAAACACCATCCGCGTGGATTTCAATTCAGGGTTCTTAGTAGTTACCGTCAAAAACTAACTCAGCTTATGGTTGATGATGAACCTGTGGCGGTTGTTGCCTGAATTGACATATCTGAAAAATTTAACTTGTCAAAAGCCGAACAGATCGCGTGAAGATACTTTTTACACATTCTTATTTTCTTCGTTTTGATCCCAAACAATGGGAAACAGCAGCACCTTATCCGCCGCTGGCTACATTGTATGCTGCCGGTTTTTTGCGTGAAAATGGACATCAGGTTTTTTTACACGATGTACAGTTTGAATCAGGTCCCGAAACAATTGTTGAAATTCTGAAAACTCAACAGCCGGACGCGCTGGTGATTTATGATGACGGATTCAACTATCTCACCAAAATGTGCCTTACAAACATGCGTGAAGCAGCATTCAGTATGCAGCAACTTGCGCGTGAGGCCGGATGTAAAGTAATTGTTTCAAGTTCGGATGCAACCGATCATGCAGAGAACTATCTCAACAACGGTGCTGATTATATCATTATCGGTGAAGCAGAACAAACTTTGCTGGAATTGGTAAATGCAATTGAGCAAAATAAAACTGCCGAACCAATACGCGGACTTACTTACATACAAAACAACACACTTCACAACACCGGTAAACGCGAAGTACTGCGCGACCTTGATACACTTCCGCTTCCGGCCTGGGACTTGGTGAACATTAAACCATATCGTGATATGTGGCTGAAAAATCATGGCTACTTCTCACTCAATATGGTTACTACGCGCGGCTGTCCCTACAAATGCAACTGGTGCGCGAAGCCGATTTATGGCAATCGCTACAACTCGCATTCGCCTGAAAATATTGCGGCACTTATTGAACAGCTCCAACATAAATTTCAGTTTTCACACATCTGGTTTGCCGATGATATTTTCGGTCTGAAACCCGGCTGGCTCAGTGATTTCAGTAAAGCTGTAAAAGACAGGAAACTGAAATTTCGCTACAAAATACAATCGCGTGCTGATTTGCTTTTGCAGGAAGACAATATCCGCCATCTTGCAGATTCAGGTTGTGATATGGTTTGGATGGGTGCCGAAAGCGGATCACAAAAGATTTTGGATGCAATGGACAAAGGCACCAAAGTCGAACAAATTGCTGAAGCTACACGGTTGCTCAAAAAGCACCACATAAAACCCGCATTCTTCCTCCAGTTTGGCTATCCGGGCGAAACAATGGAAGACATAAAGAAAACAGTAAGCATGGTGAATAACCTTTTGCCTTATGATATTGGCATTTCGGTTTCTTATCCGCTGCCCGGCACTGTTTTTTACGAACGTGTAAAGTCGGAATTGAAAACAAAAACAAACTGGACAGACAGCGACGAACTTGCACTGATGTTCAGCAATACCTATAAACCTACATTTTACAAGCAACTTCATCGGTTTATTCATAAATCGTATCGCAAACATCAGTCGCTAAGTTTACTGCGTAATCCATTGGTTTCAATGCGTTCTCGCACCAACTTGCGACGTATGCTGGCATTACCTTTTTACCATTTTTCGGCAGCAGCAGAAAAAAGAAAACTCATAAATACAGAACCCGATGCAGCACGAGGCCTTTGATGCGTATGCAGCGGATTACGACAATCATTTTACCCAAACGCGCATCGGAATTGCCCAGCGAAACAGGGTTCATCAACTACTGATTCCGCTGCTGAAAAATTGCAGCACAATTACAGAACTCAACTGCGGAACCGGCGAAGATGCCTTACGAT
>CALRTD020000322.1:0-5582 GCA_943371015.1 Synechococcus sp. UW140
TTTATCGGCGTAGTTACGGCCACCGTACCAGTTGGAATCCCAGCCACGGACGATACCAAGGCGCAGACCGATCGGATTTGCTTTTTGTCCCATTGTTGTGTGCGTTACGCGATCTTAATTTCGTCGATGATAAGCGTGATATGATTCGAACGCTTGCGGATGCGGTGAGCGCGTCCCTGCGGTGCAGCGGAAATACGCTTCAGCATAGTGGCGCTGTCAACCATCACCGTTTTAACGAAAAGGGCATCAGCCTGTGCGGTGCTGCCTGATTTCTTTTCGTAGTTGGCAATTGCCGAACGGAGAAGTTTCTCCAGACGGCCAGCGGCCTCCTTGTTGGTGAAGCGAAGAATATTGAGCGCCTTAAACACTTCCTGACCACGGATCAGGTCGGCTACCAGACGCATTTTACGCGGCGAGGTGGGTACATTGTTCAGACGTGCGATGTAAGTAGTCTTCATCGCATCTTTCCGAGCATTGGCCACATTTTCTTTTCTGCGTGCCATCTTTTAGATTGGTCGTTTGGTCAGTTCGTTAATTACTTTTTGGAGGACTTATCCTTGTTGCCGGCATGGCCGCGGAATGTACGTGTTGGTGAAAATTCACCAAGACGGTGTCCTACCATGTTTTCAGTCACATACACAGGAACGAATTTGTTTCCGTTGTGCACTGCGAATGTATGACCAACGAACTCAGGCGTGATCATCGAGCGGCGCGACCAAGTTTTGATCGCCTGCTTTTTACCCGACGTGTTCATCACGTCAATTTTCTTTTCCAGTTTAAGGTCAACATAAGGACCTTTTTTGAGCGAACGTGCCATTTGTTCTGTTCTTCTTCTTACGTCTCAGAAATTATTTCTTACGACGCTCGATGATGTACTTGTTGGAGGACTTTTTCGGGTAGCGGGTCTTGAGACCTTTAGCCGGTTTACCGCTGCGTGAGCGCGGGTGACCGCCAGATGCACGGCCTTCACCACCACCCATCGGGTGATCTACCGGGTTCATGGCAACGCCACGAACTCGTGAACGACGACCTAACCAACGTGTACGACCAGCTTTGCCATAAATTTCCAGACTGTGGTCGGCGTTAGACACCGTACCAACAGTGGCGAGGCAGGTAACTAGTACCATACGGGTCTCACCTGAAGGGAGACGAAGTACAGCAAAACGACCGTCACGGGCGCTGAGCTGAGCGTAGGTACCTGCGCTGCGGGCAATTTTCGCACCCTGGCCGGGGCGCATCTCAATGTTGTGAATCACTGTACCCAGCGGAATATCCGAAAGGAACATGGCGTGACCAACTTCGGGAACGGCATTTTTGCCTGACATCACGGTCTGACCAACTTTGAGGCCGGTCGGAGCAATGATGTAACGCTTTTCGCCGTCGGCATATACCACGAGGGCAATGCGGGCAGAGCGGTTAGGATCGTATTCGATCGTTTTAACCGTTGCGGGAATATCCTGTTTATCGCGCTTGAAGTCGATAATACGATATTTCTGTTTGTGACCGCCACCGATGTAGCGCATCGTCATTTTTCCGGTGTTGTTACGACCGCCGGATTTTTTCTTCGGGGCCAGCAGGCTTTTCTCCGGAGTACCGGTAGTAATGCCTTCGCTGGTTACCAGAATACGGTGACGCTGTGCGGGTGTTAGCGGACGAAATTTCTTCAGTGCCATGGCTCCTGATTTATCTGCTTTTTATCAGAGATTGCTGTAGAAATCGATTGTATCACCTTTGCGGAGTGTTACAACGGCCTTTTTGGCGCGGTTGGCGATACCGGTTTGCATGCCGCTGCGTGTATAACGCTGGCGAACTTTGCCGATGTAATTCATCGTGTTTACCGACTCAACGGAAACACCATACATCTTTTCAACGGCCTGTTTGATCTGAAGCTTGTTCGCCTTCTGGTCAACGATGAAACCAAAACGGTTCAGTTTCTCAGCGGCCTGCGACTGCTTCTCAGTGATGATCGGCTTAATGAGTACGCTCATGGCTTCTTAGTTGTTCAACAGGTTTTCGATGGTGTTCACCGAGCTTTCGATCAGAATAACGTTGTTTGCGTTCAGAATATCGTAAGTATTTAATTCTGAAACGGTTACAACTTTAGCCTTGGTCAAATTTCGGGACGACAAATATACGTTTTTGTTCGAGCCGTTTAACACGAGGAGTGTTTTTTTATCGCCAACCTTGAGACTGTTGAGGATATCCGCGTATTTTTTTGTGGCAGGAGCTTCGAAATTGAAGTCTTCGAGAATAGTGATGTTGCTCTCTTTTGCTTTGTAAGCAAGTGCCGATTTACGGGCGAGGGCTTTCACTTTCTTGTTGAGTTTGAAGCTATAATCGCGCGGCTCAGGACCGAATGCACGTCCACCACCACGGAAAAGAGGTGATTTCATGCTGCCGGCACGGGCACCGCCGGTACCTTTCTGGCGTTTGAGCTTCTTGGTGGTGCGGGCAATTTCAGCGCGCTCCTTTGCTTTATGCGTTCCCTGACGTTGTGCAGCAAGGTACTGCTTCACATCGAGATAAATCGCATGGTCGTTCGGCTCAATGCCAAACACTGCATCGGAGAGGTTCACTTTTTTCGACGTTGCCTTACCGTCGATGTTATAAACTGTGACTTCCATGATTATTTCTCGATGATTACGTAAGAGTTATTAGCACCGGGAATTGAACCCTTGATAACAAGGAGGTTCTTTTCGGCCATTACTTTCATGACTTCCAGATTCTGGGTCTTTACTGTACGTCCACCTGTACGACCGGCCATACGCATACCTTTCACAACGCGTGAAGAGTAAGACGAGTTACCGAGCGAACCGGGAGCGCGGAGACGGTCGTGCTGACCGTGGGTTGTTCCACCCACACCTCCGAAGCCGTGACGCTTCATTACACCCTGGAATCCTTTGCCTTTCGAGATGCCGCTGACGTCAACGAGTTCACCTTCCTGAAACAGCTCCACAGTGATTACATCGCCTGTGTTTTTAGCCTCTTCAAAGCTGCGGAACTCAACCAGCTTGCGCTTGGGAGTTGTTCCGGCTTTCTTGAAGTGACCCTGCATTGCTCCAGAAGTGTGCTTCTCTTTTTTCTCGTCAAAGGCAAGCTGAAGGGCATCATAACCGTCTTTTTCAACGGTTTTCACTTGCGTTACTACGCAAGGACCAACCTCGATCACCGTGCATGGCACATATTTGCCATTGGCACCAAAGATGCTGGTCATACCTACTTTTTTACCTATCAAGCCTGACATGGTAGTGTTTGTTTCTTTTTAATTTGTTCTTTGTTTCTGTGTCTGTACGAAAGACAATCAGGGCACTTTGATTTCCACTTCTACGCCGCTGGGGAGCTCGAGCTTCATGAGAGCGTCAACAGTTTTTGATGTTGAGCTGTAGATGTCGAGCAACCGTTTGTAGCTGCAGAGTTGGAACTGTTCGCGCGCTTTCTTGTTGACGTGCGGCGAGCGAAGAACTGTGTAGATGCGCTTGTGTGTGGGCAGCGGAATAGGTCCGCTCACAACAGCACCGGTAGATTTTACCGTCTTTACAATCTTCTCGGCCGATTTGTCAACCAGGTTGTAGTCGTACGACTTCAGTTTGATCCGAATTTTCTGGCTCATGTTATCTGGTTGCGAATTATACTTTTTCAGCTTTGTTGCCTTTTGCTTTGGCAATTACTTCGTCAGAAATGTTGCGCGGTGCCTCAGCAAAGTGCGAGAACTCCATGGTTGAAGTTGCACGGCCTGAAGTGATTGTGCGCAGTGCGGTTACATAACCGAACATTTCAGACAGGGGCACTTTCGCTTTCACTACTTGTGAACCTGCTTTAGAATCCATTCCCTCAATTTGTCCGCGGCGCTTGTTCAAGTCACCTACTACATCACCCATGTTTGATTCAGGGGTAATTACTTCCACCTTCATGATCGGCTCAAGAATAACCGGCTTGCAAGACGGAAGAGCTTCACGGTAAGCAGTTTTGGCGCAAATTTCGAATGAGAGAGAATCAGAGTCAACGTTGTGGTAAGAACCGTCGATCAAACGAACTTTAAGTGTTTCGAGCGGATAGCCAGCGAGAACACCGTTAGTCATTGCTGAACGGAATCCTTTTTCTACAGCCGGAATGAATTCGCGGGGAATGTTACCACCTGTGATTTCGTTAACAAACTGAAGACCGCCGTTTTTATCGGTTGCATCAAAATCGGCATCAACCGGACTGATCACAACTTTAATATCAGCGAATTTACCACGACCACCGGTCTGCTTCTTGTACACCTCGCGGTGTTCGAAGTTGCCGTTGATACGTTCTTTGTAGTTAACCTGGGGAGCACCCTGATTTACTTCTACTTTGAACTCACGACGGAGACGGTCAACAATAATTTCGAGGTGAAGCTCACCCATACCGCTGATGATGGTCTGACCGGTTTCCTCGTCGCTTTTAACACGGAAGGTCGGATCTTCTTCAGAAAGTTTGTTGAGGGCAACACCGAGTTTGTCGAGGTCGGCCTGTGTTTTGGGCTCGATAGCGAGACCAATAACCGGCTCGGGGAACTGCATCGCTTCGAGTACAATCGGTGCGTTTTCTGCACAAAGTGTATCGCCGGTGCGGATATCTTTAAATCCTACAGCAGCACCAATATCACCTGCTTCGATAAAATCGATAGCATTTTGTTTGTTGGCGTGCATCTGGAAAATACGCGAGATACGCTCCTTGTTACCGCTGCGGGTATTCAGTACATAAGAACCGGCATCAAGACGGCCAGAGTATGCACGGAAGAAAGCGAGACGGCCTACAAAAGGATCGGTAGCAATTTTGAATGCGAGAGCTGTAAACGGCTCTTTCACATCGGGCTTGCGAACAAGTTCTTCGCCGGTATCCGGATTGGTACCGATGATGTTGTTCTTATCGAGCGGTGAAGGCATAAGAGCCATCACGTAATCGAGCATGGTCTGCACGCCTTTGTTTTTGAAGGCAGAACCGCAGAGCATGGGAACGATTTTGTTGTGTACGCAAGCCTGGCGGAGCGCAGCAAGAATTTCGTCTTCAGAGATTGAATTGGGATCTTCAAAGAACTTCTCCATGAGCTTATCGTCGAATTCGGCGATAGCTTCGAGAAGTTTCTCGCGCCACTCGAGAGCTTCGTCCATCATGTCGGCCGGAATGGGCACAACATTAAAGGTCATTCCCTGATCTTTCTCGTTCCACTCAATACCGCGGAAGTTAACAAGATCAACAACGCCTTTGAAGCTTTCTTCGGCACCGATCGGAAGCTGCAACGGAATGGGTGTACCACCGAGAACTTCTTTAACCTGCTTCACTACATTGAGGAAGTCGGCACCGGCACGGTCCATCTTGTTTACAAAACCAAGACGGGTTACGTTATAGTTGTTGGCAAGACGCCAGTTGGTTTCAGATTGCGGCTCAACACCGTCAACAGCTGAAAAGAGGAACACAAGACCATCAAGTACACGCAGTGAACGGTTTACCTCAACGGTAAAGTCAACGTGACCGGGGGTATCGATGATATTGATTTTATATTTCTGGTTGCGATAGTTCCAAGAGCAGGATGTAGCTGCTGATGTAATGGTAATACC
>CALRTD020000323.1:0-5555 GCA_943371015.1 Synechococcus sp. UW140
AAGTTAGAAACGTGAACCATAATGCGCTCGCCATTAGGCGCAAACATGCGGCGCTGGCAGTTTTGCCGGGCTTGTCCGTATTCATCAAGTGCGATGAAGTTGGGAATCACTTCCACTTCACGCGTTACTTTAAAATTCTGGTAGGTATCTTGCCGCAAACTATCAGAAACAGCCGTAACAGCGTCTGATTTATTGATGGCAAATGTAATTACCGGTTCAAATGAAGCATCGCGGCCAACAAGTGTAATGTCTGTTCCGTGCAGCGTGGTGATGAAGGGCATGCGGATGCCTTCTTCTTTCAGAATCTGTTGAGCCATGTAGGCGGCAGACGCATGCGGAATGGCATAATGCACATGCAGCAAATCGAGCTTTTCGTTTTTTACCACATCAACCATTCGACTGCTCAGCACAAGTTCATACGGCTGATAATCGAACAGCGGATAGTCGGAAACTGAAACCTCGTGGTAAAAAATGTTGGCCGAAAAGGTATCGAGACGAACAGGCTGGCTGTAAGTTATAAAATGTATTTCGTGACCTTTGGCGGCGAGTGCTTTGCCTAATTCTGTTGCAACAACTCCGGAACCACCAAATGTGGGATAACAAACAATTCCGATTTTCATACACTGCAAAGGTACGTGTTATTGGTGCAAACGGTTTTTGTTATTGGTAATCATTTATCAGCAGTAAAAGTATTTGCCAATCACTATAAACCGCTGTTATTCAATATAAAAACTGCAATCACTGAACTATTTTTCCACTATGAATTCACTGATTGAGGTTAATTTTGAGATCGGTGCAATTATTACAGATTTGTGTATGGAAAATTGCAGGCATTTTCATCTTACATAAAATCACAGAATAAACACGGCAATGTTTCGACTCTTATTACTGATTAGTTTTTTCTGCACAACAAATCTTACAGCAGCAACACTGCACGATCAGTTGCAAACTGTAAATGCCTGCTGGGCCAATTACCCGCGTGCAGCAAATGAACCTGCACAAGAATTTAAAAGTGACCGCGAGCTTATTCAATCGCATCTATTTCATGTTATTGATTTGCTGCAGCGAAAGAACTTTACACTTCAGGATGATCCGCTCAAAATTTCGATGCGCAGTGCTTTGCTGAATGAGTTAAAGCAATATGCTTCGGCCGGTGTTTTTCCTAAGAATACTACTATTCCCGGCCGTATTCCAGTGTTTATTGATGAAATTGGTACACATTGCGCTGTTGGTTATCTGATGCTGAAAAGCGGAGCCGGTAAGCTGGCGCAGAAAGTAGCTGCGGGCAATAATTACATCTACATTCATCAGATTTCAAATCCTGAATTTTTTGCCTGGCAGGCCCGCAGCGGGTTCTCGGTTGATGAGCTGGCGTTGATTCAGCCAAGCTACCATTATCACAACCAAGCTGTAATTGAAGAAAATCAAATTATTCCGCCACAATGCGACAGCGGCTTTTTTTCTGCAGCAGTTTATCAATGGATTCAAGTCGGACAGCAGCAGCAACAGCCTAAACCTCCGTTGAGATGGAAAGGTACTTGTGATGCAAACGGTAAACTGCATGGCCGTTGGGTACAATTCAAACGTGATGGCTCTGTTTATGTTGAAGGCTGGTTTAAAAACGGTCAGCGCGACAGTGTGTGGCGGGTTTATTTCGATTCGAAAAACAATTTCATTCACGAGGAGGCATGGTGGAAAGACGGCAAACAACATGGCCCTTATTTGCTCTACAGATCTCCTGCTGATTTGCTCGAAAAAGGCACTTATGAAAACGGAGAAAAATCGGGCGAATGGATTACATATACGTATAACCGAAAGCAAACTTCAGTATCATACTTGAACGGAGTAAAACATGGGAAATCGTATGCTTATTACCACAATCAGCAAGATACAACTGTGCTGATTGCCAATGATGAATTTTATGAAAATGGCCGACTGAAATCACGGAAATGGTACATCTATCAGTCGCCTACTCCAACGCATGTCTATGAACACATCAGCGACTCACTTTACTACTTTAAAAACTTTACAACTACTAACTTGGTTCGCGAAGAAGGATTTGTGTATCTGTTTTATGTGAAGCAGAATAATTATCCGATGATAGATTATGATTATGGCTACACACCTTATCCACCGCAACCAACAACAATTGATGTTGAGCAACAGGTAAGAACCGGTAAATGGAAATTATATGACCTCGGAGTCCGAAGCCATATTGAACAATTTCCGCGTGATTCGGCCTGGCTGTATTTGCGTAATGATTCTATTACGGGTGGTGATATTTTTAATGGTAAAGAACATTTCAGTTTCGAGTGCCTGCCAATGAGTTATACTTATCCGCAGTACTATTCCAATGCTGCCGATCAGCAAATAAAGTTTACAGCACAAACTCGTTGGAACGACGGAAAGCTGACACAGCAAATCATTTATTATCCCGGCACAACCAAACAAAAATTATACTTGCAATACCGCAACGGAAAAATAGTTGCAGGATCTCGTGTACACAGTAACAATGCTGAAATTATTGTTCAGTGGAATGAATACACTACTGAGCCCGGTATTCCAATGAGTATAACTTATATGTATCAACCCGGAAAAATAAAATGCAGCGGCGGTGCACTGGATACGGCTACCCGACACGGCTTTTGGCAGTTTTACGACACCAAAAATGTTCGTTATGCCAATGGCCGCTACGACCATAACCTCAAAACCGGTAACTGGGAAGAAACAGATACACTTACCTGGGTAACTCACAGCGGTGTTTACACCAACAATTTACGCACTGGAAAATGGGTTGAAGTTGAGCCTGTTACTGGCACTATCTGGCAAGGCAATTACGAAGCCGGAAATAAAAAAGGCGTATGGGTTTTGCGAAAGCCGGATGGCACTGTACTGGAAAAGAAACGATACAGATAATTAAATAGTTTCTTTTACTCAAAACAATAAAGGCGGATCTGATGATCCGCCTTTGACATAATTACAAATCTTACTTCCCTGATTTTTTTATCCTGTCCAGTTCATTGAGTTCAAGAACCGCATTGTTGTAATCAGGATCAACTTCCAATGCTTTTTTGAACATAGCTTCGGCATTGGCGATATCTCCTTTTTCTTTGTAGCAGTAGCCTAATCCGTAGTAGCCGCGCGGTTCTTTCGGGTTGTCTTTTACACAGAGGTTAAAGTACTCCATACCTTTTGTGGGATCGTTGAGTTCAACGGTGTGCAGATAGCCGAGGTTGAAATGCGCATCAAAATGGTTGGGATTGAGCTGCAGCAGGGTGTTGTATGTTTCCAGAGCAGGATTGTACTGCTGTGTATTCTGGTAAAACATGCCCAGGTGGTAAAATGCTTCCTGACTTTGCGGGCGAACTTTCAGCGCATTGCGGTAATACTGCACAGCCAGCGGATTTTTTTCGGCCGATGCAATGAGTCCGAGCTGAATCCAGGCATTGTAGTAATCCGGATCCTGCTCTACGGCGGTTTGCATGCTCGACACAGCTTTTGCCGTATCGCCGGCTTCTTTAAACGCCATGCCTTTCATGAAATAAGCCTGTGCATTGTTCTCGTCGATGCGCAGCACCCGATCGAGGAGTGCAAATTCTTCGTCGTACTTTTTCAGGTAATGCTTCATTTGCGCCAGACGCAGCAAACCATCGGTATTTTCGGGATAAAGCTGTACGAGACGAGTCAGCAAATCGTTGGCGCGGCGGGTTTGGTTGGTGAAAAAGTAAACATCAACACCCGCACTGAGGTATTCAGCTTTTGAACTGTCGCGGCTGAGCACACGATTGACATCGGCCAAAGCTAATTCCAGATTTTTCACCTGAATGTAGTGCTTTGAGCGCTCGATGTAGAGATCAAGGTTGTTGGGCTCTTTCAGGATTTTATCGTTGATGAGCTGAAGTTTTGCAGCCATCGAATCTTTGGGCGCAACTTTTTCATCGTCGGCAGCCTGAGAGCCGCAGCCGCTGGTTGTGTTGAGCAGAAAAGCTGCCAGTGGCAGCAGAAGCAGTAAACGAAATTGCATAGGCATAGTGCTAAAAAACACATCCCGAAGGTACACACTCTTTGCAAGTTGATGTACTCCGGGATGTGTAAACGGCTGAATTCGCTTTGCCGGTGGTGCCTTATGTCCGCTGTTTTAACCAATTGCAGACGCAGTGCTTCCGTTTCCGGCGGCGAAAATTGTTATCGGCAGTGCTGGCTGGCAACACAATGCTGTATTCTGAAAGCTATGCAGATTGTACTGCACAGAACTTTTCAGTTAGCAGCTTAGCTCTCTACTTCTACTTCGGGAGCCGGCACGCCGCTCAGGACCTCACGGATCTGCATCTCAATGCGTTCCATCACTTCCGGATTATCGGCGAAAAGGTTTTTCACCGAATCACGGCCCTGGCCAAGCTTCATATCCTCGTAGCTGAACCACGAGCCGCTTTTCTTAATAATGCCGTGCTCAACACCAAGGTCGATGATTTCACCTACGCGCGAAATGCCTTCGCCGAAGAGAATATCAAACTCGGCCTGACGGAACGGCGGAGCTACTTTGTTTTTTACCACTTTAACGCGGGTACGGTTACCGGTTGCGGTTTCACCGTCTTTAATCTGTCCGGCGCGGCGAATATCCAAACGCACTGAGGCGTAGAACTTAAGCGCATTACCGCCGGTGGTGGTTTCAGGGTTGCCGAACATTACACCAATTTTCTCACGAAGCTGGTTGATGAACATGCAGCAGCAACCTGTTTTGCTGATGTTGGCAGTGAGTTTACGCAACGCCTGCGACATCAAACGCGCCTGCAGACCCATTTTAGAATCACCCATTTCGCCTTCAATTTCAGCTTTGGGTGTAAGTGCCGCTACTGAGTCAATTACCAGAATATCAACCGCACCCGAGCGAATCAGGTTATCGGCAATTTCGAGGGCTTGCTCTCCATTGTCAGGCTGCGAAATCAGCAGACTTTCGATATCAACACCCAATTTCTGGGCATAAAAACGGTCAAACGCATGCTCTGCATCCACAATAGCAGCAATGCCGCCCTGTTTCTGCACCTGAGCAATGGCGTGAATAGCCAGTGTGGTTTTACCTGATGATTCAGGCCCGTAAATTTCAATAATACGACCTTTCGGATATCCGCCAACACCAAGCGCAATATCCAGCGCAAGTGAACCTGTGGGGATAACTTCCATCGCCTCAATCGGGCTATCGCCCAACTTCATAATCGTTCCTTTGCCGTATGTCTTCTCCAGCTTGTCAATCGTCAACTGCAATGCTTTCAACTTCTCCTTGTTCACTTCCTTGTCTTTGCTTTCCTTAGCCATGTTCTTTCGTGTTAATGGTTACTTTACTTGTTTTTAAGATAAATGTTGACTTGGGAACGGATTCAGCGTTCTTTTCGATGCAAACCTACAAATAAGGTTTTACGTGTCAAGCTTTTTGACTAAAATTTTATTAACAATACTTAATATTTGGCATTAAAAAGGTGTCTAATATCTATATATAATTATGATTATCAATATATTATAAAAATATAGGCTCGGCAAATATTTTTTATTGCCAAGCC
>CALRTD020000324.1:0-5539 GCA_943371015.1 Synechococcus sp. UW140
TGCACTAAAAGTAAAAGCGGATGGCTTTAAAAAAGCCACCCGCAGTAATTAATCACCCCTGATTAAATTATCTTTTCATACGTACTGAAGAAACTCGTCTGTTGTTGTTTTCAAGAATAAACAAATAAACGCCTTCGGGCTGCTGCGAAAGATCAAGCTGAAATAGTTCCGAACCGGGTGCAATTTGCTTTTGATTTACAATTCGTCCCGATACATCATAAACAAACATCACTTGTTTTTCGGCTGTTGCAGACATTCTAAATGTGAAAACGCCATTGGCTACAGCAATAACATGCAAAAGATGTTCGGCGTCCTGAACATCAAGCCAGCTAAACGGTGCCGATGTGGATGAACATCCGTTAGCATCAGTTATCGTGAGTGTATATACTCCCGGTATTGTTGGCTGATAAGTTGGTGAAGTAGCACCTACAATCACATTGTTACTGAGACTCCACTGGTAAGTAACACCTTGCAATAGGGTAGTAGTAAGTAAATTTCCGCTGGGAGTAATTACAGGTACCGGAGGAGTTGAAAATGTAAGGGCAATACTGATTGCCGGTGTCATCACATAACTCGGACAAATTCCGGGGAACGCATCAACACTGTATGTGCCCGACTGTGTGCAGGAAATAGTATTAGTTGCTGAGTTAGGAATTGGAACGTTGTTGAGGTACCATTGTGTTGCAACATACGGCATGTAAAGTGTAAGAACGTTAGTTTGTCCGGTACACGCATCAACTGGTATAGAATTGGAAAGCAAAGGATAAGGAAACAGCCAGCCGTCAACCAAAACACTTGCAGATATTCCGCTGCAAGTATCGTCTGTTACAAAAACCGTGTAATTGAATCCTGCATTGGAAACAGGAAGTACAGAGTCTGTTGCACCTGCTATCGGAATACCATTTTCATACCATTGGTATGTATCATAAGTCTGTGTAAGCCGAAGTGTGTCTGATGAATTTGGACACAGAACAATTCCCGAAGGAGTAATTACAGGCGTAATTACACATTGAGCATTCAGCGGCAATGCTGCACCTGTGCACAGAAAAATTAATCCCAATAAATATGCGTTCATGTTGTTATTGTTTGCGCTTGCAATTTTAGAGCATGCTATCGTTAAACGCGATCATAATTAGTAATTTCATTAGCTGCTCATTTTGCAATCTATTTGTCTAATATATTGTCTATTATTGTGTTGCGATTGAACATATTTGTTTTTCAACGATTATTTATTGCAATAAAAAAACAGCATCACTACTAAATAACCATTACTAAATCGTGTTGATTTATAGCATTAACATACAGCAAAATGAAAACAGATCCTCTCTGGCAATTAATCAACAGCCTTACAAAAAGTGAGAAGCGACAATTTATTCTGGAAGGAAAACAAGCGAAAGAAAGTACGGTTTACATGCAGCTTTATCAGTGGTATTTGCGGCAAAAAGCACCTGCAAGTCCCGACATTGCATTGATGAAGCGACTTAAGCTTACACCGGCAAGGCTTGCTGTTCAGCGTAATTATTTGCTGGAAAAACTAACTGCGTTAATGATGCGTTCGCCAACTAACCAGTCGGCAACGATCACAATCAGAAATATGCTTTCGCAGGCCGAAGTTTTGTTTCAGCGCGGGCTTCATAATCAGGCTTCCAAAATATTAACCCGTGCTGATCAGTTGGCCTGCAAAACAAATCAATTTGCACTGCAGCTTGACCTGCTTGAACTCTACGAGAGTTATTTGGTTGACTACACGCATTTGAATAAAGCGCAGCAGTCGGAAAAAAGAAGAAAGCACTTGTTGAGCATGATTGATAATCTTCATGACTGCAAGCAATTTTCATATCAGATTCTGTCGCACAGTTCGGTAATGGATTATGCCCGTTCGGCCAGGCAGCGCACTGAAATGCGCAACTATTACAGCTCTCCTCTTATCCGCCGAAAAAACGCGGCATTAAGCGTACCCGCACAGTTTCATTTGTTGTATGCAAGATATATGTATGCTATAGTTGCTCAGGACCCTAAAGCAATGAAGGCCGTTGCACTTGATAACTGGCGTATTTTTGATACAGAAAAAGTGGCAACCGGATTAGAAATAAACTATTGTTTGACATCAATTTGGAACAGTGCCGTGCATTTTTTTCAGATTGGCGATATGGAGTTATTCGAACAGTCTGTACGGCGCTGGGAAAAAGCACCAGTAGAGTTTGCTGATTACATCGAGGGGCATTTTCTGGATAAGTATCACTGCTATGATGCCGAAATGAATTTGCGCATTGCTCTTTTTGATGGGAACACAGAAAAGCTGATTCGTGAACTGGGAAGAGTAAACAAATTGCTTACGGCGGAGCATCCTTATCAGCCATTTTTTGAGAAGTACACACGCTTTTATGTTGCATGCGGATACTATGCGGCAAAACGCTATAAAGATGCACTGCACGAGCTGATAGATGAAGTAGGAAGCGAATCGGTAAGCCGTCGCCGCTACCGATCACTACTCAGAGGAATGCTTCTGCGTCTCATGATTCATTGTGATCAGGAGCATGATGATGTTGTGGAACAGCTCGATCAGCGACTCACGGCATTCATAAAAAAACACGAAGGCAATACTTTTTCCGAAGGATTACTTGCCGGATTTTTTATACGATGGAGCACAGCCGGAGCTAAAGAAAGAAATACGCTCTGCAAAAACCTGGCAGAAAGTTTAACCCAAAACTATTCGGCACAGCACGATTGGCAATTCTTTACCAATAATCAATTCTTCATTGCCTGGCTGATTAGTCAGTATAAAACTATGAGCTGGAGCGAAGCGCTGAATGCCTCTGCTGTTGAGTTCAGAGTACACATGCAGCGTTTTGTTAATTGACGGTAAACGAAAAGCGGATGGCTCATATTTATGAACCATCCGCCGCCCTATATGTTCGGGTTTTGCTACCGCTTCACGCGAAGCGATCCTGCAAAACCTTTTTCCCCCTGCAAGATGAACATATAGATTCCTTCTGTCTGCTGCGAAAGATTAACCGAAAACCGCGTAGTTCCGGCATTGATTTTTTGTGATAAAATAATTCGTCCCGACATATCTGTTACTTCGCAGATGAAGTCTTCATCAATTGGCTCAAGTCCAAACTCATATTGCCCTCCGGCTGTTTGGATAATCCAGAATTGAGGAGGAACAACATCGTCAATGCCTACAACCCAATTCCACGGCAGAGATGTTGCGCTGCAGCCATTAGCATCTGTAACCATTACCGAGTAGTTGCCGGTTTGTGTTGGTGTAAACGAAGGAAAGTTAGCTCCCGATATTGCCGTTGTTCCGTTGTACCACTGATACATGGTGTTCGGCTGAAAAGGCGTAGCAAGTGTTCCGTTATTCCATGAAATTAACGGTACAGGAGGGCTCGAAAAAGTAAGAGAAATTGTTACTCCGAGCTGCTGCTGAAAAAGCGGGCAAAGCGATGGTGCGCCCGATACACTGTAGTTACCGGTTTGTGTCACGATCAGCGTATCATCTGTTGCGCCGGGAATCGGGTTACCATTGTTTGTCCACTGAATATTTACATCATAGGGCGGCAGCAGTATCAGGTATTCGGAATCCCCAACACATAAACTGGTATTGCCCGAGCTTTGCACTGTTGGAAGTATAAACACCCAGCCATCAACAAGTGCCTGAGCCGACATGCCGCTGCAGGTATCCTGAGTTACAAAAACAGAGAAATTATTTCCTGCATCATTCATATAGCTAACGGGTAACGACGAGTTTGTTGCTCCGGAAATTGCAACATTGTTTTTGTACCACTGATAGGTTTGATAGGTTTGAACAGTGCGAAGCGTATCAAATGAATCAGGACACAGAATAGGTGAGGCCGGCGTAATAACGGGTGTAATAACACACTGTGCTTTCGCCGGAGAAAAAGCGAAAAGTGCAAACGATAAGAGAACAACTGCATTTAGTTTCATGCCGCAATTTCTGCATACTCAGTTTTCCGGCAAATTAGATTTCGTTTAGATATTAGGCTGCAATCAGCAATATACATTCTGTACAATCTATAATCAGTAGATTTACAGACTAAAGTAATTAGTCTATCAAATGAAACAAGATCTGATTTGGCAATTGGTTCATTCGCTTTCAAAAGCAGAAAAAAGGGCATTTGTAATAGAATCGCAGCGAATAAAAAAAGACGGAGGTTACCTTGATTTGTTTCGCTGGTACGCTCAGCAAAAAACAGCTGCTTCGCCGGATGCTGCACAAATCAAATTAATGCGCCTGACCAAAAACCGATTGGCCGTTCAGAAAAACTATTTATCTGTAAAGCTGACGGAGTTCATTGCCCGTTCAACCACTCAGCAATCAGATGCTGTAATTATTCGCAATATGCTGATTCAGGCCGAAGCATTGCTGAGGCGCGGACTTCACGAACAGGCAGCGAAGTTGCTCAGAAAAGCACATACGATGGCCAAAAAGGCTCATGCGTTTGTACTCGAACTTGATGCTTATGAAATACAAGAAGCCTATTCCGGTTCGTATGCTGATATAAACCGGATAAAAGAATGCACAACAGAAAAGCTAAGACTTTTGCCGGTACTCAAAAACCTGTACACCTGTCAGCTTTTCTCTTACGAAACTCTTGAACTAGCAGCCCGGTACGATTTTGCCCGTTCGCCCGAACAGCGAAAAGAAATGGCTCGCTTTGCCCAGCATTCGATGCTTAAATCAACGGCAAAAGGGCAGAGCATATCGGCGCGTTATTTTCTCCTGCATTCGCGTCTTCACTTTACCAGTATGGCGCAAAACCCTGCTGAAAATATTCGTGCTGCTGTTGAACACCTCCAGTTGTTTGATGAAGACCGGCAAACAACAGCACATGAGATCAACTACTACATCACCATTGTTCATAATATTGCTGCAATGATGCTGATGTTTGGAAGTGAAGAAAGCGAAAAAGCCGTACTCAACCGGTGGGATTCTTTATGCAGC
This sequence comes from Synechococcus sp. UW140, assembly GCA_943371015.1. GTDB lineage: Bacteria > Bacteroidota > Bacteroidia > Palsa-965 > Palsa-965. Next base: position 4,970 of record CALRTD020000324.1, read on the forward strand.
GAATATGCACACGCGCTCGATGATGTAAGCCTGATGCGCTACAGATTTTATCAGTCCGAATTAGTCATGCGTATCGGTTTGCTGAATGGAGATATCGACAAAATGGTTCGCGAATTACCCAAGATAAAACTGCTGCTTAAACAGGAGCATATCTATAAGCCAATATTTGAGCAAACAATTACATTTTATATGGCTCTGGCGGGATATGCACAACAACGATACCGGCAGGCACACCAACTTCTTCGTGATAATGTAACCGATGTTGATGTAAACTCACGGCGGTACCGGATTTTGCTGAGAAGTCTGCTGCTCCGTTTAATGATTCATTGCGATCAGCATAACGATGATGCGGTTGAGTATCTTACTAACGAGCTCAAACAAATTATTATCCGCCAGAACTGCACCGGATATGCCGAAGGCTTGCTGCCTGAATTTTTCAAGGCCTGGTTGCAGTCCGCACCTCAGAAACGGCCTCTGCTTATGCAAAACACCTATACTGCAATCAGAAAAAGGTATGAAGAGCAGAAGGACTGGCAGTTTGGGAGCGGGAATTTATTTTTCAATGCGTGG
>CALRTD020000325.1:0-5530 GCA_943371015.1 Synechococcus sp. UW140
TTAAAAAAATGCTCTTGTCACCCTGAGCGGAGTCGAACGGGGGACAAGTGTTTCTCTACAAAGCAAAATCCCCTCAGCAACTCTGCCGAGGGGATTTTATTATTTCAGAAATAAGTGTTTCGTTATACATTCAACACTCATCACTCAACACTCCATTTTAAAAGTGCCAGAGATCGTGCTCATACACAAAAATCTCGTTCTTAATTCGCTCTGATTCAAACTGAACATCAAGTCCGGTTGTGTAAGCAGTTACGGTGCGGTCAAAAACGTTGGTTTCTTTGTGAATGTAACTCTGGAACATACGTTTCCAGAAAATATCATCAAGCGAACGACGCTCTGCATCTGTTTTGGTGTTGTAAACCTCATTGCGGGCAAACACCGGGCGGCACTGCGGGAAATAAACCCAGAAAAGGGCTTTATAACCTACAACCTCACCGCTCGACGGATCTGTTTTTTCCTGCAAGGGGCAAAGTCCGAGAATACGAACATCCATTACAGAACGCTGCTTATCGAAGAACCAGTCTTCTTTCATCCAATATGCTTTCACATTGATGGATGTGAGTTCTGTTTTTACCGGTGTAATAATGTAAGTACCGGGGTTGTTAGGATCTTCAGCCTGCTGCGTAGAGTCGATCTGCACAAAAAGATCCTGCAATTGTGCTTTCGACATTTTCACCTGGAACTCATCGTCCATAGCGGCATTGTCAAACGCAGTGATCTCGCCATCAAGCAGTGCTTTCTTGATAACATCGAACAAGCTCTTGCGGTTGTTGATCGGTGTTTCAGGATAATACAGCGGGTGGTTGAACTTCTCACGAAGCTCAATCGTGCGCCATACACGCTTCGACCACATTACGTCCGCTTCACGAAGCGGTGTGTAAGGAATCGGGCGGCGATTGATCGTGTTTTCCTTCACATAAAGCTGATCAGGGAACGATGGATCAAGAACCTGTGCATGACCTACCTGCGCTGTAAAAGCAACAGCTACGATCAGCAACAATACAAGCTTGATAGTTTTCATGGCAAATCCTCCTCAGAAGATGAATTACTTCACTTTGATATTCACACCAGGAATCTTACGGAGTGTCCCGTCAGGCCCCTGTACTGTAATTTGTTCGAAGAACACTTTGTTTCCCACTTTAGCACCTGCAAGAAGTGTTTTCATTTCAGGTGTAATAGCAGGTCCGTTCGCCTTTTTATCAACGAATACGCCGTTCACACTCATTGACATCACAAAAGATACCACTTTGAATGAAAGGTCGAAGTCGAAGTTCTCCATACGGGCAAAGATACCGCTGGCTGCATTGAGTTCGCCTTTGGTCATTTGGCCGTCGCCTTTGATATTGCCGAGATAAGCTACCGGATCAGGTACGCGTTTCACACGGAATTTGAAAGCTCCCATTGACTTGCTCTGACCGTTCAGTTTGGCAGATACGTTAATGGTAGCTTCTGCTCCGCCGCTAACACGAACAATGTACTCACCCGGCTTGCCGGCTGATGAAATTGAACCGTTTCCGGCAAAACTTGGTGTGATGTCTGACGGTGCAACACCTGCAGCAGAAATAGCTACCGGGTTGTCAACACCAATGTAGAACACGTTCATCTTGGTAGGTGATACAGCAGCCGACGGAGCAGCTACCATATACTCCGACTTGAACGGATACTGTGAATAGGTTCCGTCCGGCTTTTTAACGCGGATCAGGCCCGACCACTGCTGAAGACCAGTTGAACCGGCAGCAACTTCATAGAAGCCCATGCCGTCTTTGGTTTTTACGGTGGTTGAGTCAATAGCACCAATCGGCTTACCGGTTACGGTGTCAACATTACAAAGCCAAACCTGAGGAGCTTGTGTTGAGTTGTAAGCAGCTACGAAAATACTAGCGGTGTATTTCTCACCGGTAAGTACATAGCTTGTAGGTGCAACAACTTTAGCCACAACAGCGTCAAATTTGAAGTCGTTTTTGTTAATCGAGCTGAGAAGTTCGTTAACTACATCGCCTTCGGTGTTCTTAACGTCGTTCTGAATACGTGTAAGGTTGGCAAGCATAGCGGAAACCGGCATGTGGTAGAAGTTATACCACTCCCACGATACCATTTTCTCGTTGTCTTTTGAATACACGTCTTTGGTGTCAAGAATATCAAGGTTTTTACCAATTGATTTCTTGGCTTTGTCGTCAAGCTGACTGAGCAAAAACGCTTTGTATTCGCCCAATTTTTTCTTGAGAACAGCAGAAGGTTTGGTAGGCTCAATTGTAGCCGGATCATCACCAATCATCATATTGGTTGGCTTATCGTAATCATCCGGTGCGTCCATCCAAATAGTATGCAGCGTATCACCTTGCTTCAATAAAGCAGGATCTACTTTTTCACCCTCTGCACCAAACTGAACGCGGGCTTTCACCTCGCTTTTCAGCATTTGGATATAAGCGGTGAGCTCTGCTGATTTTTTCTGAACAGCTTGTGCCTTTTCGTAAAGCGGTTTTGCTTTCTTTTCGTCGTTGGCCATGGCGGCCGCAAACTGATTGTAAAGCAGTCCGTTCTTGCCATCGATACCACGGTTGGTGTTAATCAAACCGTCTTCGATAACAATGAATGAATTGATGATCTCTTTCGAGATGTTCAGCGCGAGAAGCGCGGTCAGCACGAGATACATCATGCCGATCATCTTCTGACGCGGTGTCTGTTTTCCACTTGCCATTGCTGTAAACCTCCTAGGTTACTGTTGATGGATTTAGTTTACAGTCGCAATTAACGACGAACGTTCATTGCGGTGAGCATGTTACCGTAAACGGTATTGAGCTGCTCGAGGTTTGTAGCGAGATTGTTGATCTCGTTGCGGTACTTCTGGGTATCGTCGAGCGATTCGTTCAGGTTTGAAAGAACGCGGCCGATGCCTTCGTACAATGTGTTGGTAGCTTTGAGGTGCTCGTTTGAACCCTGGAGCTGAAGCTCATAAGCTGCGTTAAGTGCAGAAAGGTTCTTAGAAATTTTGCCAAGCTGATCGTTGTAGTTTGCAGACTCTTCGTTAGCAAGAGCAAACGACTCGAGTGTTTTTGCAGCACGGCCATAAGCGCCGGCAAGCTGCTCTACAGAACCGCTAACACTTTCGTTAGCACGCTCATAAGCCTGAGAAAGTGCAGAAACAGTTCCTGATGCCTTGCTCATGTTGTCAGAGAACTCCTTAGAAGCAACGCTGGCATCAGCAATATCGCCAAGCTTCTGTGTGCTTTCGCTCAAACGCTGGAAACCTTGACCGAGACTTTCAAGAAGCTCTGGTCCAATTTTCGCTTCTTCAAGCATTTTGTCGAGCTGGCCTGTGATTGATCCATCTTCTTTAACGGCTGCAAGTTCGCGGCCACGTCCGCCTTCTTCATCATTAATGCCGGCAAGCTCAGGATAAACAAGCGTCCAGTCAACTTCTTCATGCAAAGGTTCAAAAGCAGAGAAGAAGAAAATTACGGCTTCGGTTCCAAGACCGATTACAAGCATCGGACCAGCAAAGGGCCAGTGCATAATCTTGAAAAGAGCTCCTACGATTACAACTGCTGCGCCAAATCCGTAAAGCTTGGCCATGAAGTTTTTCCACTTCTTACTTGCAAAGAGACTGTTACCGCTCATTGGTGTTGCTTGTTTGTTTGGTTAAATTGGTGTGTAAAATTATATAAGAGAGAGTGTGTCCTGGTTTAGAGGGCGTCGTCTTTTGAACGACCGAGGAAGGTCATCACACAACGGAATCCAACATAGCACTTGGCAGTGTCCTGATATTCGTATGTGCGTGAACTGTTCTGCAGATAAAAACCAACATCTTTCCATGAACCGCCGCGAATTACTTTGCGGCACAGCACAGGCACGTTTTCGTCCTGAACAGTGGTTTCATATTCATAGTTGGTGTTCAAATCGTGCATGAAATCATAAGATGACTCATCGAATGCGTTTGAGGTCCACTCGGCGGCATTACCAGCCATGCAATAGAAGCCCCAATCGTTCGGGTTGTATGCAAAGATGTTTACAGTGTGGAAACCACCATCATCAATATACGAACCGCGCATCGGCTTGAAGTTTCCGAGGAAGCAACCGCGTGCATTACGAATGTACGGACCACCCCAAGGATACGGGCTGAGCTGCAGACCACCGCGGGCAGCATATTCCCATTCTGCTTCTGTAGGCAAACGGAAATCCTGAACGGTAGCTTCGTTGTTTGATGAAAGAAAGTTGTTGAGCAACATGGTGCGCCAGATGCAGAACGCACGAGCCTGACGCCAGGTTACACCTACCACCGGATAATCATCGTAAGCCGGGTGCCAGAAATACATGTTGGTCATCGGCTCATTAAATGAGTAGGTGAAATCGTGAATCCATGCGAGTGTATCAGGATATACGTTAATGATATCCTTTATAATGAACACACTACGGTCAAGACCTGATTTACCGCCTACTGTGTAGCTGCCCTGACCTGTAGGCCACTGACGACCATTCTGGCCGGGTGTAGTTTTGGGCTTGAAACGGTTTTCGCGTCTCGCAGCAGCTTTCATATCAATACGATAATACTCATAAATGAGCTTACGGGTATCAATTTCTTTACGGCCCCAGTAACGTTCGTTAACCGGCAGATACATCGGATCGAGTGCTTCTTTGTACTCAACCTGAGTTTCACCCCAATCAACTTCTTCATCGCGGTTCAGCGGCGGGGGATCCGGATAATCGTCTCCGATAAATACAGGACCATTTTCCTCGTATCCGCGGAAGTCTTCCTCAAGAATGAGGAATTGCTCAAATTCTTCCGCAAGCAGGCGGCGGGCGATGGAGTCGCGAACATCATACACGAACTGACGGTACTCGTTATTCGAGATCTCGGTCTGATCCATATAAAATGCCTGCAACGAAACCGTTTTTGATTTAGTTGTGTGCGCGTAGGGGATGTCCTCATCACTGGGACCCATGTTAAAACTGCCCATCGGACAGTACAACATGCCATACGGGTCGAATGGATACCAGCCCGGACGATCTTGCACGCCCATCAATTGCCCGTTCTCCGAACTGCACGAAGCACCAAGCATGGCTATCGAACCCAGAAACAATAGTCGTTTCATTTTGCCTCCTTTAGTATTTCCCTTTGTAAAGTAGTTTCCTTTTCAGGTGTTCCTTCATTAAAACGCTGACAATGTTTCCCAAATTGCCCTCAATTGCAGAAAATCATCACACGATACCGTATGATGACTTTCAAACAATATGAAATCGTTTTTACGAAGATAATATGTTTTGGTTACTAATTGTTCGTTTCCGTTTTAAGCGGTGCCAAATTAATCAAAGATTCGAACTGAACCATGACCTTCACGCACAACTTTGATTTCGATTGGAATACAGTAGTTTACAAACAGTTCAAATGAGCCGTTATTGTAATCATTGAGTCGTGAGGTGGTGAAATCGTATGCGAAACCAACTTTCAGACCTGCATCCGGATTATTTGCCATGGGTAACTGGAAACCAATCATCGGGCAAACAGCATCCTGGAAGCGGTATGAAAGACCTC
>CALRTD020000326.1:0-5512 GCA_943371015.1 Synechococcus sp. UW140
ATCATACGTAGTATCAAACTGTGTGCTCAGGAAATTGATGCGGATCGAGTTGTCGTTAAACAGCGACCAGTCGTTCGACTGGCTACTTACATTCAGCGTAAGTTTTGCATCGGGAGCACCGGGGTCTGTGTAGGCATTTCGCGTGTTCATGTTGCGCACCAGCTGCTGCCCGTAAAAAAACTCGGCATCAAAAAAACCTTCATCGGGCAGAAAAGCCGGATCGGTTACGCCATTCGGGTCGGCAGTGCCGATAAGGTATTGCCAGGGATTATTAAATACTTCTTCATTGCTGAACCACGGAGCAGGTGTGTAGCTGGCAAAACTTGTATCTGCTTCAGGTTGCAAGCGGCGGTTAGTTGTGCTGCTGTTCCAAGTTAAGAAATAGGCTGATGTATCGCTGAATAAACTGAAGTACGGATTGGGCGGTCCTCCGCTTGCGTACATTGCCGAGTCGAGCGCAGCATCGTTTGTTTGACCGTAAAACTCAATGAAGTCGGCTGCATTAAACTGACCGTCGTTTTCGCCGCTGATATAGATGTATTGTTCTTGTCCGCGGCGAAACAACTGAATGTTGCGCGGATCAATCGAACTGAGTGCTGTGCCTGTTGGAATAAGTGCTGATGCCAATGCAGCCGAGTCGATGCGTTGAATTCCGGTGCGCGTTATCGATACTTTAATGTAGCGCTGTCCGTAGCTGATCCATTCGTTGCCGAATGGCTGAGCTTGCAGCCCGGTGAGGGCGGTTACAACAAACAGCAGCGGTAGTAAAAATCGTTTCATGCAGGGCACGTAGGGTTCAGCTTAATTCCTGAATCAGCACTGCCGCAACGTGAAGCAGAAGCCAAATCAGCGGATGCTGCGGTCGATATCGAAACGCAGCGAAAAAACATTTGAATACAGCGCCACCGACTGATCGCCAACATCGCTGAGGGCATAATCAACCGAAAGGCGTTTGAATTTTATGCCTACGCCCAGGTTTGGCTGAAACGTAGTGACTTGTGTTCCTGTAACATCTTTTGCATTCTGAATGTTGCCAATTCCGGCGCGCAGAAAAATCATGTTTTTAAAACCACCTTCAATGCCCAGCATGGGTTCCATGCTCCACACATTGGTGCGGATAAGCACGTTGCGCTGACTGTCGAATGTATTTACAAAAGTGATTTCGCCGCCAAGCGTAAAGCGCTCTTTTTTATCGAGCGTCCACCGGTGCGATGCGCCCAGTGCCAAACGGGGCAATGTAAGTTCAAGTGAGTTGTCGGGAATTACGTTTCCGGTGGCAATGAATACATCTTTCATTTCATCGCTCAGGTTAAAACTCCAGGCGTTGAAGGTTGAAGTAACATCGCGCATAACAGCGCCAAACTGCCAGCCGCGCCAGTTGTACTGTGCACCGGCATCAATACCAAACCCCCAGGCTCCGGCAAAATCGCCAATGGTGCGGCGGATAATTTTTGCGTTGGCGCCAACGCGCAGCCCCGGAATTTTCAGGGTGCGGGCATACGAAAGCAAAAACGCATAATCCTGCGATGAAAATGTGGTAATGCGGTCGTAGTCGATATTGCCGCCGGCGTCAATCAACTGTGTGGTGTTCGGAATATCGTCAACCGCAAAGCGAATCATGCTCACGCCAAAAACGCTGCTGCTGTCGATACGTGCCGAAACGGCAGCATAATCGTAATTGGCAATAGAGGCAAAGTACTCGGCATGCATCAGCCCAAGCTGAATGTTGTTGCGCATACCGGCTAAGCCGGCCGGATTCCAGTAACCGGCAGTGACATCATCAACAGAAGCAATTGTAGCGCCCGACATGCCAAAGCTGCGTGCACCAACGCCAATAGCCAGAAATTCGTTGCTGTATTTAGGGGCAGAAGTGCCGGAAGAAACCTGCGTTTGAGCGGCAGCCGGAAGGGCTGCGCAAATCATTGCGGCAAAGAGAAAAAAGCGGGTTAATGAGTTCATCAGAATGTGCTTAAAGATACGGCATACAACCGAACCTCGCAATAACGTTGCCGTTACAGCATTATTGTACGGTAAACACTGATTCACGGTTTTGTAAATACACATTAAATCTTCACAGAAAACAAGCAAACCGGCATTACCGGGATGCTGCATCCAGCACATTCTTTACACTCATTCCTGCCAGTTCCGAGAATTTTTCGGCACCCTGCCGGGTAAGGTGAGCCGGATCGGCGTAGTAATCAGGATTGTAGCTGATGCCGGTAACACTGATATCGATGAGCGGAACGCCGTGCTTTTTAGCGGCTTCGTTTATCATCAGTACAATAAGATGATAATTGCCGATACCGTTTTTCCGCAAAGCATAAAGCGGCGAAAGTACCAGAACCGGCTTAATGTTTTTTGCTTTACAAAACTCAAGAAAGCTGCTTAATTCAGCGAGATACGTTTTTGAAGGCAGCGGCGCATCGCCAACTGTTACCATCGAATCTAAATTGTTTGAATAGCCGCGTTTTACAGTTTCTTCGTAACCGCCGTAATACATTACAGACGAAGCATTGCTCAGCCAGCCGCGCAAACCTGCATTGAGCAGTCTTACATTTCCCTGCGCCAAACCATAAGGAGCTATGTAGCGATACGCGGCAAACTTTTTATCCTGTTTTTGAAGTCCATTGTAAAGCGCCTCATTGCCGAGATAAGGGAAATAGCGCGGATAGTCGAACACCGGATCGGCAGTATCGTTCAGCGCATGTATATCGAGATTAATAACCACCGCTTTGGGGGGCGCATTGTTCACCAGCCAAGCTTCCAGCGTTGCGCGAAAAAACGGAAGTGTGCTTCCGGTCATGCCGGCATTCCAGGTTTTAAGGCCGGTGTGTTTTTCAATAATCTCCGGTACAAACTGACAGGCTGCGCGAGAAGAACCAAGCACGAGCAGTTCAGCATTATTTTTTTCGAGAAATGTTTTCCGGAGTTTAACAAACTCAGGCAGCTTGCAGCGGCGCACACCTTCATATTCGAGTGCACGAAATACCCATACGAGAACGAGGGCAAGCGTGGCGTAAAAGAGAAGGCGTTTCATGAGGGTGAAATTAGTTGAAAAAGATTTTCGAGCTGAGCGATAATAGTTAGAAGCGAATCTTTGGTTCATCAAAGTAACACCTGCTCCGGCTTTCCGCTGCAACACAGCAGCAGCAAAAATAGCTACAAACCTAAAACCTTCGAGGTCTTGAAGACCAAACCTTCGAAGTCTTGAAGACCAAACCTTCGAAGTCTCGAAGACCAAACCTTCGAAGTCTTGAAGATCAAACCTTCGAAGTCTTGAAGACCAAACCTTCGAGGTTTCAAAAACCTCGAAGGTTTTAGGTTTGACTACCAATTTATTTTTGCTGCTGCTGTGTTTCCGCTACAATCCGGGCTAGACAATCAAATCACCAGTTCATTTAAATACGTTTTAACTAACGAATCAAAACGAAAAATAAATAAACGCCTTCGCCCCAAATTCACCAATAAAAAACAGCAGCACAAACAGACTAACATAAAAAGCCGGTCGCAATGCTGTTGTATAGTAGTTGCTGCCGCGCAGCCAGCCGTATTCTTCTTGTAGCTCTTTGGCAAACAGCAAGGCAACAACCGCCACCGCAATAAGCAGCGGAAATAAATCGTGCAGGTGGCGGAAATCGGAATAGACAGCATACAAACTCCACGAACCATTCCAGAGCTGCGCTGCATAGTGTTGCAAAACATCTGTTGTTCCGGCTCTGAAAGCAATAACGCTGATACTGTGAACCGCAATGAACCAGAGCCAGCCCGGGAATTTCAGCAGAGCAGAAGCTGGTGTTTTCCGGCGTTTCATTACGGCGCGTTCTGCAATGTACACGAGACCGTGCAGCAGGCCCCAAATCACAAACGCCCACGATGCACCGTGCCACAAACCGCTGATTAAAAACGTGAGCAGCAAATTTACCTGCATACGCCACGGAGCAACACGGTTGCCGCCCAGTGGTTTATACACATAATCGCGGAACCAGTTTGTCATGCTGATGTGGTTGCGCTGCCAGAACTCGTGCAGCGAACGCGAAAGCAGCGAGCGGCGGTAGTTGAGCATGAGTTCAACACCAAACAGCCGGGCAGTTCCGGTTGCAATATCCGTGTAGCCCGAAAAATCGCAATACACCTGCACGACAAACACAAACCCGCCGAGTGCAAGTGTTGATGCTGCAAAATTTTCGGGCGCGGCAAACAGCGGATCCACATACGCCGCAAGCCTGTCGGCAATGGCAATTTTTTTGAAAAAGCCCCAGATCATGAGCCTTCCGGCTGCTGCAAGTGCATCGGCATTCAATGCTTTCGGGTGTACGAGCTGACTGCCGAGATGCGAATACCGCTCAACTGGTCCGGCTACAAGCTGCGGAAAAAACGAAACAAACAGTGCAAACCGCATTGCATTTTTTTCGGCAGGAATAATTCCGCGGTAAACATCAACCGTGTAGCTCAGCGATTGGAAGGTGTAAAACGAAAGTCCGGCAGGAACAATAAAGTTGCTGATGTAATCGCCGCTGCCGCTGAGCCAGAGTCCGGTGTTCCAGAAAAAAGCACTGTACTTGAAACCGGCCAGCACACCAATATTGCTCAGTACACTCAGCAGCAGCCAGTTTCTCCGGTTTTGGGGCGTTGCTGCCTGCTCAATCCGCAGGGCTACGTACCAGTCGGTAACCGTTGTAAGCAGCAGTAAACCTGCAAACCAAATGCCGCACTGCATGTAGAAAAAATAACTCGCGGCCAGCAGCCACACTGGTTTCCAGCGCGTGCTCAGTAATTTCCAAACCGCAAACACAAGCGGCAGAAACCATAGAAACTGAAGCGAGTTGAAGAGCATCGGGATAAAGCTAAGTGATATTTTAGAAAGTTGATGAAGCCGAAATGAGGTCGCTTTATAGTGCACTAGTTCGTCTTTGCAATCCATTACTAAAAACTCTTTTGCTATCTTTCGCAAATGGCAAAAAACACTGCTAAACCCAACGGATTTTTCTCAAACACCAAATTAGTTTACGGCATTTTGGTTGCATTTGCTTTTTTGATTTATGCAAATACATTAGGCCATCAAACTGCGCTCGATGATTATGCTGTGCTTGAAACTAATACGTTTGTACAAAAAGGTTTCGGCGGCATTTCTGACATTTTCACTTCATTCTATTGGAAAGGATCTCCGTCTTTTGCCACGTCAAATTCGGGAATTTACCGTCCGCTTTCGCTTGTGGTTTTTGCAACCGACTGGGCATTTACATCAGGCAAAGATGTGCAGAGTCATGCACTTGCAGCAGCCCGCCTTGGACACTGGCAGAATGTAATTTTATATGCAGCAATAATTGTACTGCTTTATCGCATGCTGCTGCGCATGTTTCATAAATTTCCGCCACAGCTTAGTTTTATTGTCGCACTTCTTTTTGCTGCACATCCGTTGCATACCGAAGTTGTGGCAAACGTAAAAAGCATGGATGAGTTACTTGCTTTTTTGTTTTCGCTGCTTGCTTTGCAAAGTGCTTTTAACTGGCTC
>CALRTD020000327.1:0-5504 GCA_943371015.1 Synechococcus sp. UW140
TTATTCGGCTTACTTGCCGGTTTTAGCATCAATAATTTTGATCTCCACTTCAAACACCAAGGGGCTGAAAGGAGTAATTGCACCCTGCGACTGTGCGCCGTAGGCTTGATCGGGAGGAAGAATGAACAGTGCTTTTCCGCCGTCTTTCATTCGCAAAATGCAATCGGTAAAGCCCGGAATCATTTGATCGCCGGCGGTGAATTCCATGAGCGGTGCTTTCGGATCGCCGGTGTTCGAATCAAACACGGTTCCGTCGGTAAGTGTGCCTTTGTAGCGTGCACCCACTCTCATGCCGGGTTTAATTGGCGTGGTGCCTGCTTTAAGTTCTTTGTAGTAAATACCTTTTGCATCGGGCTTCAGATCGGTAAGTTTGTTCTTGGTCAGGTAATCCTGAATCTTACCCTCTGCAGCATTCTTCATTTCGGCAAACATTTTCTCTTGTTTGTCCTGCATTTCCTTGATCTTTTTCTCGGTAAATGCTTTGGTGTAAACACTGTCAACCTTTACACGGAAACCAATGTATTTGAGTGAATCATACTTCGGCTCAAGCGGAAATTCATCGCGCTCTTTGCGGAAATATTTCTTGATGGTATCCAGATTAACAAAGAATGTAGCGCTGTCGCCCATGTGCATGTGACTGATCACATCAAGGAAATCGCCTTTGAAACGCGGTGTTTCAAAACGAATCGGCACTGAACCTTGTCCGCGCGCTGCATTAAAGTCCTGAATAACCGAATCCATTCCATCGATCATGGCCATCTGAACAAAAGCAACACCACCAACACCGGCAGTATCTTTACCTGTTCCGGCTTTGTGCAGTTTGAAATAAGTAGAAGGAGTGGTTTTCTCAAAACCCGGAAACGGACCGCCTTCTGAGCACGAAGAAGCGGCGATCATTAACGCTGCCGATGCAGCAAACAGTAGTTTTTTCATTGATTGAATTGGCAATTATTTATTCTGCTGAAAGTAATTCAAGTTCATACACAACCGGTGTATGCGGTGGAATGAGTCCGGTGCTTGATCCGCCAGCCCCAAAAGCCAGCGCCGAAGGTAGGACTATTTTTGCTTTGCCGCCTGTTTTCATCTTGCGTAATGCGGCAGTTAATCCGGGAATCATCTGCCCCTCGCTTCCCCAGGCAAAGCTTACGCCGTTAGGACCGGAAGCATTACTATCAAACACGCGGCCATTGAGGAAACGTCCGGTATAGCGCACTTTTACCGTTTTCCGTCCCACTAAATTGGTTCCGGTTCCTTCGGTTTGCGGGATAAAAATTAATCCTGAACTATCGGCCTTTGCGGTAATTTTTTCGAGGCGCAGATAGCGGGCAATCAACACCTGCTCATCGGCATCGGTGTCGGTTTGTGCCATTCGTTTTTCGTATTCGGCTTCAGAGAGGATGTCAACCAAACGAATGTGCATCTGAATCATGCCGGTGTCGGGCATTCCGGGCAGGCGCAAATCCCCGCCGGGCAGCAGAATGGTTGCGCTGTCGCCCTTGTTCAGCATGGCGAGGTGTTTGTTGCCGGCAAAAGGCATAATTACCGTTCCGCGCACGCTTTGCAGTTGGGTATCAAAAAACACATTGCCATTGAACACATTCTGCATCCGCACTTCTATGTAGTCATTCTCGCCGGGCTTTTGCTCATCGTCGCCGGGTTCGTTCAGTTTCCAGTAAACGCCGTCGCCGGCCTCGCTGTAGCCGGGATATTTGGAGGTTTCGCCGCCGCATCCGGCCAACAACAGTACGAGTGCTGCAAAATAAATTCGGTTCATCAACTTTGGTGCGGGATATTAGGGTTGTCTGAGGCTGAGTAATTCTACTTCGCATACCAAAGCCGCCAGCGGCGGAATCATGGCATTATCGCCGGTGAGGCCGTGTGCCAGGTGCGAGGGCAGAATAAATCGCATTTTATCGCCGGTGTGCATGAGCTGAACGCCTTCGTGTATGCCGGGTTCCACATCATCGCGTCCGATTTCGAAACTGCGCGGCCCGTCTTTCTCTGATGTATAACAAAGTGTGCCGTCCATCAGCCTGATGGTGTAGGCCACTTTGGCAATCTGTCCGGGAACCGCAAGTTCTTTTCCGCTGCCTTCTTTCAGTTTCATCCAGCGCAGTCCGGAGGCTGTCATTTCCATATTCCAGCCTTTTCGGCGGGCATACTGGTCAATTTCATCGGCCTGGCGCTGCCGGTCCCAGGTATGCATTTTTACTGAGCCTTCGCGCATTTCCTTTTCGGTGAGCGGCCGGCGTTTGGGCGCGGGCTTATCGCCCGAACAGGCGGCAAAACTGAGCAGCAGAAAAACGGCAAGCAGGCGAAGCATGGTGTTACGCTTTTTTGAGTTGATCAAGATACGCCGGCAACAGCTTTTTGAACTTGCCCACCGTATCTTTTAACGAAAGTTGTGAAGCACCGCCCGCGGCATTCATGTGCCCGCCTCCGCTGAAGTTTTCGCGGGCAAACTGGTTGACGTCAAACTTTCCTTTCGAGCGGAATGAGCATTTGATGATACCGTCGCGTTCAGCAAAAAAGGCGGAGAACACAATGCCGCGCATCGTCAGGCCATAGTTTACAAGGCCTTCGGTGTCGCCTTTCTGGAAATGGAAGCGTTCGTGTTCTTCATTACTCAGAGCAAAAAATGCAGTTCGCAGTTCGTGGTTCACCACCAGTTTTTCGCTCAGCGCATAGCCCAGCAGGCGGATACGGCTTTCGGTATTGTCGTCGTAAATGCGGTTGTGGTTCAGGGCGTTTTCGGCACCGGCTTCCATCAGGCGCTGCACCACGGCGTGCGTACGTGCAGTTGTGGCCGGGAAACGGAACGAGCCGGTGTCTGTCATAATACCTACATAAAGGCAATTGGCGATACTTTTGTCCACCAGCTTTTCATCGCCCATAAGTGCAATAAATTCATACACTAATTCGGCAGTTGAACTGGCCGCCACCCGGTGCAGGTTGAATTTTGCGAAGTTATCAGGCTGCGGGTGGTGATCGATCAGCATTTTCGGGGCATTGCTTTCGGCCACTAATTTCCCCAGCACATTGATGCGTTTGAGGTCGTTGAAATCGAGGCAAAAAATGAGGCTGGCTTTGGCAATGAGCTTGGCCGCTTTAGCCGGATTGCGCTGGGCATCCGTTACCTGTTTGTGCCCCGGCATCCAGTGCAAAAATTCTGGATAATCGTTGGGCGTAATTACATTCACCTTGTGCCCTTTTTTGCGCAGGTAATGCCACAAACCCAGCGAAGAGCCAATAGCATCACCATCGGGCGACCAATGCGTTACAATTACAATTTGCTGCTCGGTTTTGAGCAAACGTTTGAGGGCAGTTTTTTCGGCTGGTTTCACAAGGTGAATTTATCCGGTAAAAATAGTCAGATTTAGCTGAAAGCCGCCAAAAACAACTATCTTTGCACGCCTTTTACCAAAAGGTATCAACAAACAACACTATGGCAGGCAATAAAACATTTACCATGATTAAGCCCGATGCTACGGGCAACAACCACATCGGTCCTATTCTGGCGCAAATCAACGAAGCCGGTTTCCGCATTGTGGCGATGAAATACACACGCCTCACCCCCGAAGCTGCTGGCAAATTCTACGAAATTCACAAAGAGCGCCCGTTCTACGGCGAACTGGTTGAGTATATGTCGTCTGGTTCTATTGTGGCCGCTATTCTTGAGAAAGACAACGCAGTAGCTGATTTCCGCACCCTCATCGGCGCTACAGATCCTGCCAAAGCTGAGCCGGGAACCATCCGCGCCCGTTTTGCAAAGTCTATTGCTGCCAACGCCATTCACGGTTCAGACAGCGATGAGAATGCGGCGATTGAAGGTAACTTCTTCTTCTCGCAGTTGGAGCGTTTCTAAAGGGGTATAAGTAAAAGCATTTTTTTCTGCCTTCTTCGGTGTTAAAGCCGAGGAAGGCAGTTTTTTTGACTCATTTTTAAAACTTGTTTCATCGTAGTTGAATGCCCCGTTCTTGCAATCAACAGTATTCATTTCTGATAATATCTTATTTCGTGATACTGCTACGGAATACGACGAACTAAGATTGAATTGCAAACACCTGTTTTGATTAATGTTTACTCTTTTTGTCTTCGAAATTTTCAAGAAAATTTATTGGGTCACTCAAAAAACGGTAAGCATCAGAGTTCCTGATACTATTTTTAATTTCTTCAAAATCAGGTTTCATTAGTTTACCTTTTCTGTCCATAAACAACCATTCATTTTCTTTCCCAATAGCAATCATATTTTTCAGAAAAACAAGGCCTGTTTCACGTAAATCCGCTCGAAAGGAAAACTCTCTTATTGTTGCCGTTGCTTCATCTATATAAATTGACGCATCGTTGTCAACATGCTCCGAATATGTTTTCCAGTTGTAACTTGTCTTATCATTTCCCCATTTAGCTCTATTCACAATTGTGTCAACCCTTGAAACAATGTCGCTTGCCTTTCTTTCTACCTCTTTCCAATAAAGTTGAGCATCTGATTCAAAGAAACCTGTTTCGGTACTGACTCCAATTTCGTTTGGAATGAAATTGTGAATTAGCTCAATTCCTTTTTTAGGAATTACAGCCAAATAATATTGATAAATAGCCATTTATTCCTTTTCTACTTTACAATGTGTGACAATTTATCTGCAAATTTGAGCTAAACGAAGGTCGAGAGTTTATTTTTCGGGGTTCAGTATTCAATAAAATTCATTTTTTCAATTCGTAGTAAGTACTTCTCCCCCCCGCCGCCTCTTTCTGCAACACTTTCTTCCCGATCAAATCATTTATATCCCGTATTGCCGTATCCTTCGAACACTTCACAAGTTTAGCCCACTTCATCGAAGTAAGTTTACCTTCAAGTCCGTCCAGCAGCTTTGCCAATACCTTTTTCTGCCGCTCATTAAAACTCATTGTCGAATACTTGTGCCAAAATTCGGCTTTCTTCAGCACGCGTGTAAGCATCGTTTCCGAGGCATGCAACGCATCAATCAGGCAATTTAAAAACCAACTTATCCAGTCAGTAATGATTAGATCACCCTTTTGCGTTTTCTCCAATATATGGTAATACGCTTTTCTGTCAATCCGTATCTGGGCCGACATACTGTAAAACCGCTGCGTACTTTTATCCGACCGCGCCAGCAGCATATCTGTTAATGCTCTTGCAATACGCCCGTTCCCATCCTGAAACGGGTGGATAGTAATAAACCACAAGTGTGCTATAGCTGCTTTGATTACCGGATCAAGTTTATATTTCCCGTTGAACCAATACAAAAATGCCTCCATCTCATCTTCTAATAATTCAGCATCCGGAGCTACAAAATGTACTTTCTCTTTCCCCGCCACACCCGATACAACCTGCATTTTGCCCTTGGTGTCTTTTCTCCAGTCCCCCACAACTATCGGAAACATACCGCTTCTGCCCGTAGGAAATAAAGCCGAATGCCAGCCAAAAAGCCGTTCTTTGGTGAGCGGTTCAAAACAATTCCGTGTAGCATCAATAAGCATATCGGCCA